>JBEEIN010000095.1:0-3278 GCA_041169825.1 Pseudomonadota bacterium | reverse complement strand
AGGTGCGGGTTGGCCTTCAGCGCGCCCTGCCAGCCCAGGTCAGCGATCCGTAGCGCATGCGGCAGGGTCACGTTGTTGAGCGCATAGGTGCTGGTCCGCGCCACCGCGCCGGGCATATTGGCAACACAATAGTGGACGATGCCGTCCACCACATAGGTCGGATCGGCGTGGGTCGTGGCGTGGCTGGTTTCGAAACAGCCGCCCTGATCGATGGCGACATCAACCAGCACAGCCCCCGGCTTCATGCATTTCAGCATGTCGCGCGTCACCAGCTTGGGCGCGGCGGCCCCCGGGATCAGCACCGCGCCAATCACCAGTTCGGCCTCGCAGATCATCTGTTCGATGTTGGCGCGGTTGGAAAAGCGGGTCTTGGCACGGCTTTCGAAATGGGTGCCCAGCCGTTCGAGCACTTCGGGATCGCGGTCCAGGATGGTCACGTCGGCGCCTAGCCCCACGGCCATCTGCGCCGCGTTGAAGCCGACCACGCCGCCGCCGATCACCAGTACCCGCCCCGGCAGCACGCCCGGCACGCCGCCCAGCAGCACGCCGCGCCCGCCGTGGGCCTTTTCTAGCGCGGTCGCCCCGGCCTGGATGCTCATCCGCCCGGCCACCTGGCTCATTGGCTTGAGCAGCGGCAGCGTGTTGCCCGGCCCGGTCACCGTTTCATAGGCAATCGCGGTGACCCCGGACTTGACCAGATCGGCGGTTTGCTCCGGATCGGGGGCGAGGTGGAGGTAAGTGTACAGGATCTGCCCCTCGCGCAGCATGACCCGCTCGCCGGCTTGCGGCTCCTTCACCTTGACCACCATTTCGCAGCCGTCGAACACCGCTTTGGCATCGGGTTTGATGATCCCGCCGGCCGCCGCATAGGCTGCGTCTTCGGCGCCGATCCCCAGGCCGGCACCAGTCTCTACCCAGACTTCGTGCCCATGGCTGACCAGCTCGCGCACCGATTCCGGGGTCAGGCCGACGCGGTATTCGTGGTTCTTGATTTCCTTGACGGTACCAACGCGCATGGGGCGGTCTCCTTCGGCGGAGAAAGTTGCAACTGATACCAGATTCGCGCAAGCGCAAACCAGCCGCGCTTGATCTTTAGATCGCCGAACCCGCCGCGTGGGCGCTGGCCCAGGCCCATTGGAAGTTATAGCCGCCCAGCCAGCCGGTCACGTCCACAGCTTCGCCAATCGCGTAGAGGCCCGGTACCTTCTTCGCCTCCATCGTCTGGCTGGACAGTTCCGCCGTACTGATCCCGCCGGCGGTCACTTCCGCCTTGGCAAAGCCCTCGCTGCCATTGGGCTGGAGCTGCCAGTCATGCAGCCGCTGCTCAGCGGCGCGCAGCACCTTGTCAGGCTGGTTGCCAAGCTCACCCGCCACACCCAGCCGTTCGGCCAGGGTAATGGCAAGCCGTTCGGGCAACGGCAGCACGCGGCGCAGGGCGCTGCGCGGCTGGGACCGCTTGGCTTCCAGCAGCCAGCCCTGCGGCTGGTCGGGCAGGTAATCGATCCGCACCGCCTCACCCCGCTGCCAATAGGAACTGACTTGCAGGATCGCCGGGCCCGACAGGCCGCGATGCGTAAACAGCGCGGCCTCGCGGAACGCGGCCTTGCCGCATTTGGCCACCACTTCGGTCGCCACGCCCGACAGTTCGGCAAACAGTGCATCCTCGCCGCTCAACGTCAGCGGCACCAGCGCCGGGCGCGGTTGAACCACCTTGAGCCCGAACTGGCGCGCCAGTTCATAGGCGAACTGCGTCGCGCCCAGCTTGGGGATCGACGGCCCGCCGGTGGCGATCACCAGTGCTGGCGCGCTGGCCCCGGCTACATGGTAGCGTCCGTCGCGATGTTCGACCGTGCCGGTCTCGCCACCGAGCCTGAGCGTGACCTGGCCCCGCGCGCATTCTTCCAGCAGCATGGCGACGATCTGCTTGGCCGACTGGTCGCAGAACAGCTGCCCCAGCGTCTTTTCGTGCCAGGCGATGCCATAGCCGTCGACCAGCTTGATGAAATCCGCCGGACTGAATCGCGCCAGCGCCGATTTGGCGAAGTGCGGGTTGGCGGAAAGATAGCGGTCTGGCGCGGTGTGGACATTGGTGAAATTGCACCGCCCACCGCCGGAGATCAGGATCTTGCGCCCCGCCTCGGCATTGTGGTCCAACAGCAGCACCCGCTTGCCGCGCTGTCCGGCCGTGGCGGCGCAGAACAGCCCTGCGGCACCCGCACCGAGGACGATGGCGTCGAAATCGCTCAAGCCGTCGCGACCAGCTTAACCGCCAGCGCCTCGGCCACCTTGATCCCGTCGACCGCGGCGGAAAGAATGCCTCCGGCATAGCCCGCGCCTTCACCGGCGGGATAGAGCCCGGCGGTGTTGATCGATTGGAAGTCTGCCCCACGCCTGATGCGGATCGGGCTGGACGTGCGCGTTTCCACCCCGGTCATCACCGCATCGGGATGGTCATAGCCTGGCACCTGGCGGCCGAACACCGGCAGCGCCTCGCGCAGTGCCTCGATCACGAAGGGCGGCAGCACTTCAGCCAGATCGGTCGGCTTGACCCCCGGCTTGTAGCTGGGCTGGACCACGCCAAACCCGGTCGAAGGGCGCGCTGCCAGCAGGTCTTCAACCCGCTGCCCCGGGGCATGATAGTTCGAACCGCCCGCCACAAAGGCCTTTTCCTCAAGCTGGCGCTGCAGCCGCACGCCCGCCAGCGGATCGCCGGGAAAGTCCCGCTCGGGATTGATGTCCACCACCAGCCCCGAATTGGCGTTGAACTCGGCCCGCGAATACTGGCTCATCCCGTTGGTGACGACGCGGCCCTCCTCGCTGGTTGCGGCGACCACGCGCCCGCCCGGGCACATGCAGAACGAATAGACCGCGCGGCCATTGCTGGCCTGGTGTGAAATCGCATAGGCCGCCGCGCCCAGGATCGGATTGCCCGCGTTGGGGCCGAACCGCGCCTTGTCGATCCAGCTCTGCGGATGTTCGATCCGCACCCCGATCGCAAAGGGCTTGGCCTCCACATAGACCCCGCGTTCGTGCAGCTTGAAGAAGGTGTCGCGCGCCGAATGGCCGACAGCCAGGATCACGTGCTCGGCCGACAGGAACTCCCCGGTCGAGAGGTGCAGGCCCTTCAACTGGCCGTCCGCCAGTTCGAAATCCTCAACCCGCGTGCCGAAGCGGTATTCGCCGCCCAGCTGCTCGATCGTTTCGCGGATCGACATGACCATCGTGACCAGGCGGAATGTGCCGACGTGGGGGTGGGCCTCGGTCAGGATGTCTTCGGG
>JBEEIN010000094.1:0-7709 GCA_041169825.1 Pseudomonadota bacterium | reverse complement strand
AGGCGACGGCATTGCGGATGGGCGGGGAATGGATTCTCTCGCCGCTAATGGCCAACCACAATTATCACCTGATCCACCACCTCTACCCGACCGCACCGTTCTACAACTACATCAAGATCATGAGGCTGCGGGGCGACGAGATCCTGGCTAAAGATCCGCTGATGCCGCCAACTTTCGGGCTCTCGCCGCGGACGAAGGAACTGGCGAACCACTAGACCCCTTGCAGTGAATCGCTGACCACCCATACAAAAGTATGGGTGGTTGGTGTGTCTGCGGCTATAACATGCGCAACTAGGTCGGGATGTGGAGCGCAGGGTAGCCAGCTTGAATTACCCCAGAGGCAAAACCGCGCCGCCGGTATCGGGCAGCGATCTGATCCGCAGGGATGCCCTGCTCGATCAGCTCATCCAGGATGCGCAGTCCAAGGATCTGGTGCTTGCGGTCGCCCCGGCCGGCTACGGCAAGACCGTGTTGCTGACCTCGCTTTATGAAGCGCTTGGGGCGGCCAGCGGCGGGGCATTCTGGTATAACTGCGACCGCACCGATGTGGTGCCCCGCAAGCTCGCCGCGTTCCTGCTGGAAGTGAGCTCTGCCGAAGGCGGTTTGGCCGCCGATGACAGCCTTGGCCTTGAAGCCAGCGCCGCCCTGTCCGCCAGCCTGATTGCTGCCGGTCTGGATCGACGCAAGGCCGATCTCACCGTCATCATCGAGAACTATCATCTGGCGCAATCGGAGGAAACCGACGCGCTGATCGAAGCCCTGCTGACTGCCGAATCGCCGTACCTGCACCTCGTGATCTCCTCGCGCGTCAAGCCGGGGTTTGCGACGCGCAAGCTGATGCTTGCCGGCCGTGTCGCCGAATTGAGGGTTCGGGACCTGGCCTTTACCAAGAGCGAACTGGGCGCGCTGGCCCGCACGGTCATTCCCGATGGCGGCGGAGCCGATCTGGCTGGCGTGCTGGAACGGACCGAGGGGTGGCCGGTTGCCATCCGTCTGTTCCTGCTCGCGCTGAAGGAAGGAGCCGATACCAAGCGCCTGCTTGAGGAGATTTCCTCGCGCGATGCGGACGTCGCCGAATATCTCTCGGAAGAGGTCCTGCGCGGCCAGCCGCAAAAGGTTCAGGATTTCCTGGTGGCGACTTGCTTCCTGGAACAGTTCAACCTTGCGCTGTGTGAAGCGGTTGCTCCCCACGCCGACGCCGCGCATATGATCGAACAGGTGCAGCGCAACAATCTGTTCATCGTCAGGCTGGAAAGCGACAGCGGCTGGTTCCGCTATCATCCGATCTTCCGCCAGTACCTGCTGACCCAGTTCGATCGCCTGCCACGCCAGGAACAGGCCGGGATGCGCAGCGCAGCGGGACGCTGGTACGAGGCAAACGATCAGCTGGCCGAAGCCATCGACATGGCCCTGCTGTCCGGCGATGCCGGCCGGGCTAGGTCGTTGCTGGCCAGACTGGCGCCGGAACTGGTTTCCGTACGGGGCGATCTTGCGACCTTCCTGCAGCTGTTGTCGCGCTTTCCCAAAGGCATGATCGAGGACGATTCCACGCTGCTCTACTGGCAAGCCTGGGCCATGTTCTTCGCCCGCCGCTATCGCCAGGCTGCCAGCCTGGTCGCAAGCCTCCATCGCAATGCGCAGATCGGTAGCGGGGGCGAAATTGATGCGGGCCTGCAGAACCAGATCGGGCTGCTCGATACCTTGTCGGCGACTTTCATGGACGACATGCTTTCGGCACGGCGCGCGGCCAGCGACTGGCTGAGCAGCAATCCGAGTGCCGATCCGTTCGACCGCGCGACCGTTGCCTGCAGTCTGGTGCTCTCCTCGCTCGCCTTCCTTGATATTCCCGCTGCGAGGCGCGCTTTCGATCTGGCGCAGCGGGCGATTGCTGACAGCGACAGCGCCTATGGCAACGCCTGGGTCTGCGGGATCGGGATGACGATGGATCTGGTTGCGGGTGAGCCGCGGCAAGCGCTCGCCCGGCTTGAAGCTTTGGGGGCCGGCTGGTCCGAAACCCCCAAGGCGCCGAGCAATATCTCGTCGACCCTGGCCCTGCTCGCGGCAGCTGCCCATTATCATCTGGGCGAAATCGACAGTGCCGAAGCGCTGGTGAATGAAAACCTCCACATGCTCGCCGAACATGGGGTCAGCGAAACCGCCGCATTTGGCCTTGCAGCCTGTTTGCGGGTGACCGCACAGAGGGCGGGCGCTTCGGATGCACTGACGCTGGCCCGCAGGATGGAGGCAGGCCTGGCCAAGGCCTATGCTCCGCGCCTCGCCTTTACCTTGCGGTACGAGCGGGTCCTGCTGCTGTTTCGGGCCGGTCGCAGCGAAGAGGCGATCGAGGAGGCAAGCAGCATCACCGAAGTCCAGCCGCTGGGCGAACGGCGACCCGACGAGGGCGATCCCGGCCTGCCCAGCGTCAAGGAGCTTCGCCAGATCGTTTCGGCCCGGGTGGCTATAGCGGACCAGGCCTGGAACGAGGCACTGCGCATCCTGACCGGCCTGATCAGCGCCGCGCGGCACGGGGGGCGCAACTTGCGGCTGGTTCAGGCGCTGATCCTCAAGGCCGCGGTCCACTACAACCAGGGAGACAGCGTGAAGGCCGTCCGTGCGTTCCTCGACGCGGTGTCGGTTGCGCGTGACCGGGGGCTCAAACAGATCTTCCTTGACGATGCCCAGCTTTGCCGTCCGCTGGTGGCGGCTGCCTTGGCCGGATTTGACCAGGGCCCTGCCGGTCAGATCAGGGAGCTCGATTTCCTGCAGGGTCTGCAAGAACGGTTGGGCCTTGAAGGCCAGATCGCCCGGCCCGACGATGAACTGCATGCGCCACTCGAACCGTTGACCGCACGTGAAAAGCTGATGGTCGAACTGCTGCTAGCCGGCCTGCGCAACCGCGAGATTGCCGGGCGCCTTTCAATGTCGGAGGCGACCGTGAAGTGGCACCTCTACAATCTCTACAGCAAGCTGGGCGTGAACAACCGGACCGCTGCGATCCATCGTGCGCGCAGCCTCGGCCTGGCGGCGAACTAGCCTGAAACCCATCCCGGGTTGGGGTTTCCCAACTGAAAGCCAAACTTTCGGTTGGGCTTTCGCCTACGCGAACGCGCCAACAGGCACATTCTGGACAGGATGTGCGAGGCCGCAATGGCAGCAGTAAGAGGCAGTGACACCAAGCCGCCGCTTGAGCGGATCGCGGTCTTTGGCGCCAACGGCCATATTGGCCGCCCCCTGGCTGAATGGATCACGGCCAATTCGGCAACAACCGGGCTGAAGCTTGTCATCCGCAACGAAGATCACCGCGCCGCCTTGGCTGCGGCATTTCCACATGCCGAAATCTGCATCGCAAATTATTATGACCTCGCCTCGCTCGAGTCTGCCCTGTTCGGTGTTCAGGGCGCTTTCATCGTGACGCCGGACTTTCTCGACGAGCAACGCGCCATGACGAATTTCGTCTATGCGGCGCGCACCAACCCTGGCCTGCGCCATGTGGTTCGGCTGATCGCGGATCCGCCCGGCATGACCGCGGAGAGGGTTCCGGATAGCCTCAAGGCCTTCGGCGGCGGAACCGCCGTGCAGCATCTGCGGGCAAAGGCGATCCTGGAGGAGAGCGGCTTGCCGTTCACCTACATCAACATTGCAGCCTACTTCATGCAGAATTTCCTGACCCCGTTCTTCAATGGACCGATCAGGGCGGAGCGGATCCTTTCGGTACCGCGCAACCGGCGCATGGGGTTTATCGACACGCACGACATCGGAGCCTGCGCCGCTGCGATCCTGCTGTCGGGCAACCAGCGTCACATCGGCCAGACCTACCATCTCGACAATGGCAACGATGTCATGTGGTTCGATGAAGTTGCGGCGCTGATGTCGGACGTCTTCGGCCAGACCATCACCTACGACGGGACAGACGAGACTTTCCTGCGCATCTGCGGGGAGGGCGTGAAGGCCTACATCGGCCGCCCGGACGCGGACCAATACTTCATCAACTACTTCCAGTTCGAGCAAGACAACGAGACGGTCTGGCGCCAGTCGGACATCGTCGAGTTCCTCACCGGAAGGCCCGCCAAGACGCTCCGGCAATGGCTGTCGGAAAACGAACATAACATTCTCGGCCAATAATGAGGGAGATCTACATGCGCCGTTTCAAAACCCGCCTGACATTGTGCGCAGGCGTCGCAGCAATTCTGGCCACGCCAGCCCATGCGCAGGACGCGGAGACCGGTGAGGAGGAAGCAGGAATCGGGGACATCGTCGTCACAGCCCAACGCCGCGCTGAAAAGGCGCAGGCCACGCCGCTTGCCATTACAGCGATTGGGGGTGATGACCTGCAAGCGAAGGGTGTGTTCGAGACCGCCGATCTCAGCGCAGTCGTGCCCAACATGCAGATCATCTCGCCTTACGGGCGCGCGCAGCCGAACATCTCGCTGCGCGGCATTTCGGTTGCTAACGAGTATAATGCCAACCAGGCATCGCCCATCGGCGTTTATATCGATGACGCCTATATGGCCTCACGCACGAGTCACGGCATGCAGCTCTATGATCTGGAGCGCGTTGAGGTGCTGCGCGGGCCGCAGGGTACGCTCTATGGGCGCAACACCACGGGCGGTGCGGTGAATTTCATCACCATGCGGCCGCAACTCGATGGCACGTCGGGCTTTGTCGAGCTGGGATATGGCAAGTTCAACCGGGTTGAAGCCTCCGGTGCGCTCGACGCCACTCTGGTTCCAGACAAGGTCGGCATTCGCATTGCCGGCAATTACATCAAGTCGGACGGGATGGTGGACAACCTTTTCCCCGGCGGAAAGGATCTGCAATCCGAAAACAGCCTTGGCGTGCGGGTCAGCCTGCTCGCCAAGCCAAGCGAAGATTTCACAATCTTCGCCAAATTCTACCACGGTAAGGACAAGCCCCGGCAGGTCGGCAACCATTTCATCGGTGCCACGCCGACCGGCGTCAGCCCGTTGACCGGCTATGGGCGCGGAACGCTCGGTTTTTACCAGGTGCAAGCCAATGATCCCGGCGTTTTCGAGTTCGACGGCACTGGCGGTCTGCTCAATTTGAGCTACAACACGGGCGACTGGACGCTGACGAGCATCACCTCCTACGACAGCGGGGGCCGCAATCTGAAGCATGATGCCGACAATGCGCCGATGGACATCCTGCAGATCTACTGGAACGACAAGTTCAAGCAGTTCAATCAGGAAGTGCGCGTCAATTACGACGCAGACGGGGTCAAGGCGATCCTTGGTGGCTATTATGGCTGGGACAGGGTCGATGTGTACAACCAGTTCCAGTTCCTGTTCTTCCTGAAAGGCATCGTGCCGTTCGCCCTGCCTTTCCCGGCGGCCACAAGCGGGTTTGGCGTTGACAGCCGCTATCGCCAGACGCGCGAATCCAAGGCGATTTTTGGCCAGATTGAATATGAGCTGACTGACAACCTGACCGCTTCGCTGGGGCTTCGTTACACGTGGGATAGCCTCAAATATTCGCGCGGCAATGCCAACATCATCGACTATAACCTGACACCGGTCTTCAACACGATCCCCGCGCCCGGCCCGTTCAATCCGGCAGTGTTTCTGAATCGATCGGATGATTTCAAGGCGCTGTCAGGCAAGTTCGGCCTTGATTACAAGGTATCGGACGATGTGCTGCTCTATGCAAGCTACTCGCGTGGCTATCGGGCAGGCGCGATCAATGGCGGCGGCTATCTTTCGCCAGCGCAGATCGATTTCGTCGCGCCCGAAAAGATCAACGCTTATGAAGTTGGCCTCAAATCCGATCTGCTGGATCGCAGGCTGAGGCTCAATCTGGCTGGCTTCTATTATGACTACAAGAACCAGCAGCTGCAGGAAGTGATCGGGGCGGTCGCACTGCTCCGGAGCGCGCCGAAAGCCAAGATTCTGGGCTTCGAAGCCGAGATGACTGCGCTTCTCTCTGACAGCTTCAAGATCAATTCCACGCTGGGTATCCTCAGCACCAAATATAAGGGCCTGACCCTGTCTGGCATCAACCTGGACGGAAACCGCCTGCCCTTCGCGCCCAAGCTGACGTGGAGCGGTGGAGCCGACTGGACAGTCGCTAATCTGGATGCCGGCAAGGTCGTGCTGAACGGCAATTTCAGCTATGCCAGCCAGCAATGGTTCTCACCGTTCAACGAGAAGCCGTCGTTCGTCGGCGACCCCATCACCAACATAAGGCAGCAGCAAAAGGGCTATTGGCTCGTCAATGGACAGATCCGACTGGATGGTGACAGATTCTACGGCTCGCTCTGGGCGAAGAACATCTTCAACAAGGGCTATCATGTCTACGGCCTCGATCTGCGTGCCGCCTTTGCCTATGATTATCTCGCACTCGGCAGCCCGCGCACCTTCGGCGCGACGGTTGGCGTAAAGTTCTGATGATGGATGGGCTGTCCCCGGCGGATGGCACTTGAAGGATGCGGTCGGCTGAGCCGGTGCCTCGCACCGGATGGCCGGCCGCTTTCTGTTTCTGCGCTGGAGGATGAACGATGGCCAATCAGACAATCACCAGATTATGCCCCTTCTGTGAGGCGTGTTGCGGGCTGGTCGTCGAATTCAATCCAGCCAGTCGGCAGGTTGTCTCGATAAAGGGCGACAAGGACAATCCGTTCAGCCAGGGCTTCCTTTGCCCGAAATCTCAAGGGTTGCGATTGCTCGACGAAGACCCTGATCGGCTCCGCAAGCCGATGGTTCGCCGGGGTGGCGACTTTGTAGAAACGGATCTGGACAGCGCGCTCGACGAAGCGGCGTCGGCCATCCGGTCCATCCGCGAGAAGCACGGCAATGATGCGCTGGGGCTCTATATCGGCAACCCGGTCGCCCATAACCTTGGGCTGGTGATCTATGGCGGGATCTTCGCGCTGACCCTGCCCAGCCGCAACATGGGCACTGCCGGTTCCATCGATCACATCGCCAAGGTCGTTTCCTCGACCGAACTGTTCGGATCCGAAGCGCTGATTCCGGTTCCGGATATCGACCGGACCGATTTCCTCCTCGTCATCGGTGCCAACCCGATGGTGTCCAACGGCAGCCTGGTGACGGCACCCGGCTGGCCCCGGCGGCTCGAGGCCCTCAAAGCGCGTGGTGGCAAGCTGGTGGTCATCGACCCGCGCCGGTCGGAAACCGCCGAAGTGGCTGACCAGCACCTTGCGATCCGGCCGGGAGCCGACGTGTTCCTCCTGCTTGCCCTCGTCCGCGTGCTCTTCGCGGAAGGATTGGTCACCCTTGGTGCGCTGGGTGACATCACGGATGGCCTTGCCGAACTCGCAAGCCTGGTGGAACCATTCTCGCCCGAAGCGGTGGCTGGCAAGACCGGCGTGGAGGCACAGGCGATCCGGCAACTGGCCCGCGATCTGGCCGGTGCGAAGTCGGCCGCTGCCTATGGCCGGATTGGCACGACCGCCCAGAAGTTCGGTACGCTGACCTCGTGGCTGATCGATGTCGTCAACATCCTGACCGGCAATCTCGACCGCGCAGGCGGGGCCATGTTCCCGCTGCCGGTCACCCCGGCGCTGATCTATAACCAGACCTATGCCGATGGCACCGCACCCAACAATCGCTGGCGCTCGCGGGTCAAAGGGCTGCCCGAGGTGTCGGGTTTCACCCCGGTGGCAACCCTCCCGGACGAGATCCTGACCCCAGGCGAGGGACAGGTGCGCGCGATGCTCACGCTGTGCGGCAACCCGG
>JBEEIN010000093.1:0-6394 GCA_041169825.1 Pseudomonadota bacterium | reverse complement strand
TACCAATCAGACCAGAACGGATCGGCCAGCGGGCTGCGCCGCACGCGTTCACGGCCCTTGTCAACGCCGTAGTCAAAGCGGACCAGCAAGGTGGCGGCTTCGGGTGCCGCGGGGCGATAGCCAAGGCGAGCCATCCGGTCTTCAACCAGACGGGCATATTGCGAGAACTCAAGACCGCCGGCCAGCGCCGGATCGTCGGCGACGACGGCAAAGGTCTGACCCTGCGGTGCGGGCAACTGGCTGGCGAAGCGGGTGACCTGGCTGTTGAAGCCCGAGGCGCAGGCGCTGAGCGCGATCAGCAGCAATGGCACCACGGCCAGCTTCAGCCGCGCCAGTGGGGAATGGGTCATCTGCGACATGGAACCGGAACTCCGTAAGCCAATCGGGCGCGAATCGTCTCGCGGATTGGCGCAAAGGTTAGCATTGCTGCCGGGCTAGGGAAGCGCGGCTTAATCGGGCTTGAATAGGGTTAACCGCGGACCAGGCCGAGTGCGGCATAGGCCTTGTCCAGCGTCGGCACGGCCAGGGCGCGGGCCTTTTCCGCGCCCTTGCGCAGGATCGCGTCCAGGGCCGTCCGGTCCTGCCGCAGTTCGACAAAGCGGGCGTTGATCGGGGCCAGGCTTTCCACCAGCAGTTCGCCCAGCGCGGGCTTGAACTTGCCAAAGCCTTCGCCGCCGAACCGCGCCAGCACGGCTTCCTGGCTTTCACCCGCCATGGCGGCATAGATGCCGACCAGGTTGGCGGCTTCGGGCCGGCCGTCCAGCCCGCCCTTGTCCGACGGGAGGGGTTCGGGATCGGTCTTGGCCTTTTTCACCTTGGCCATGATCGTATCGGCATCGTCGGTCAGGTTGATCCGGCTCATGTCCGATGGATCGGACTTGCTCATCTTGGCCGAGCCATCGCGCAGCGACATGATCCGCGCGGCTTCGGCCGGGATGATCGGATCGGGCTGGGTGAAGACCTCGGCCCCGTTGCCGAAATCGTTGTTGAACTTTTGGGCAATGTCGCGCGCCAGCTCAAGGTGCTGCTTCTGGTCCTCGCCCACCGGCACGTGGGTGGCCTGGTACAGCAGCACGTCGGCAGCCTGGAGCACCGGATAGGTGAACAGCGCGACCGAGGCGCCTTCGCGGTTCTTGCCAGCCTTGTCCTTCCACTGGGTCATGCGGTTCAGCCAGCCCATCCGGGCCGTGCCGTTCAGCAGCCATTGCAGTTCGGCGTGCTGTGGCACCTGGGCCTGGTTGAACAGGACCGAGCGATCGGGATCGATCCCGCAGGCGACCAGCGCCGCCACCATCTCGCGCGTGTTGGAGGCCAGGTCAGCCGGAACGTGCGGCTGCGAGATCGCGTGGAGATCGGCCAGAAAATAGAGGCACTGCCCGCCGCTGGCGGTCACGTCATCCTGCATCCGTACCCAATTGCGGATCGCCCCCAGATAGTTGCCGAGGTGCAGGTTGCCCGTGGGCTGGATACCGGAAACGACGCGCATGAGAACTATTGGACCTCCAGGATTTCATCGTCGCGCTCATCGCGCTTGGGGCGGCGACGGCGCAACATGGCAAGCAGATCGGGGTCGATCGCGCCCACCAGATAGGCCGAACCGAAGAATACAACCATCCCTGCGCCAACCAATGTGATCAGCGACCAGATCCGGTCGAACACGCCCGCTCCAAAGTAAGGTGATAGGACCGGCATCAGCAACCACAGGGCGGCCCCCATCATCGCCGAAGCGATCGCCTGTCGTCCGATCCGACCGGCCAGCTTGGCAGTAAAATGGAACCAGCCGCGGCGATGCAGGATGGCATAGAGCAGCAAGCAATTGAGGCTGGCCGAACAGGCTGTTGCCGCAGCCAGTCCAACGATCCCGTACTGCCGCACAACATAGAAGTTGAGGAACACGTTGAAGATCAGCGAAGCCAGCGCGGTCCAGACCGGGGTGCGGGTATCCTCGCGCGCGAAGAACCCGGGGTTGAGTATCTTGACGATGACATAGGCTGGCAGCCCGGCCACCAGCGCGACCACGATCTGCGCCATGATGGTTCCGTCCTCTGGTCGGAACTTGCCGCCTACGAAAAAGGCGGTGACGAAGGCTGGAGCGCAAATCGCCAGGGCGGTCGCGGCGGGCAGGGTAAGCAGGGTGGCGATTTCAAAGGCGTTGGTTTGCAGGCGCTGCGCCTCGGTGCGGTTGCCGGTGTGGATATGCCGCGAAAGCATCGGCAGGATCGCGGTCCCCAGGGCAATGCCGACGATCCCCAACGGCATCTGGTTAAGCCGATCCGCCAGCTTGAGCAGGGTCAGCGAACCCTGCGGCAGGCTGGTGGCAAAGAAGGTGTCGACCAGCTGGCTGATCTGATAGATGCCAGCGCCAAATGTGGCCGGCAGGATCAGCGTGCCCAAGCGCCTGACTTCCGGCGTCAGCCGCGGCAGTGTCAGCTTCAGCCGCACGCCGGCGCGGCGCGTTTCCCAGATCAGGTACAGCAGTTGCAGCAGGCCGGCGACCGACACGCCGATGGCCAATGCCCAGGCGGCGTAGAGGTCATCCCCGCGATTACCGAACCAGGCAAAACCCATCGCCGCGATCAGGCTGAGGTTCAGCAGGATCGGTGCAGCCGCGCCTGGTGCAAAGCGCGACCGGGCATTCAACAAGCCTGAAAGCATGGCCACCAGGCTGATCAGCATCAGATAGGGAAAGGTGACCCGGCTGAGCGTGACCGCCAGCTCAAACTTGCCGGGAATTTTCTCAAACTCGCTCGCCAGCAGCCAGACGATCCCCGGCATGGCCAGCATCGCCAGCGCACTGAAGGCCGCCAGCACCCAAACGAACACCGCCAGGACATCGTCGGCAAACTTCTCGGCTGCTTCCTCGCTGCCGGGCTGGCCATCGTTCCCATGCAGCGCGCGGCTGTAGAGCGGGACGAAGGCCACGCTGAACGCGCCTTCGGCAAACAGGCGGCGAAAGGTATTGGGCAGGGTAAAGGCCAGCTGGAAAGCATCCGCTGCCAGCCCTGCGCCCAACACCCGGGCCAGGATCATATCCCGCGCAAAGCCAAACACGCGGCTGACCGCCGTCAGCCCGCCAATCGTGCTGACGTTGCGGATCAGGCTCACGCTTTGCCCCGCGCGGCGGGCTTAGGCGTTACCGGCCGGAGCCGCTTCGCCTTCGCCCTGCTGTGCCGCAAGCTGCTGCAGGTAAATGCCGTTAAAATCGATCGGCTCCAGCAGCAGCTGTGGGAAGCCGGCATCGCGCACCGCGTCAGCAATCACCTGACGTGCAAAGGGGAACAGGATGCGCGGCGCTTCGGCATAGGTGAAGGCGTGCTTCGAGGCATCGTCCAGGTTGCGCATGCCCAGCAGGCCGCAATAGGACAGGTCGATGATGAAGGCCGTGCCGGCTTCGCCAACCGACTTCAGCGCAATCTTCAGCTCGATTTCGCTTACTTCGTCGCTCAACTGACGGGCGCCGATGTTGAACTGCACGTCGATCTGCGGGGCATCGGTCCACGAAAAGCTGTCGGGAGCATTCGGGTTCTCGACCGACAGGTCCTTGACATACTGCGAGATGATGCCGGCGGCGGGCGCCGTATCGGCGCCATTCATGGCGGGGCCTTCCAGGCCAAGGTCGGTGATGATTTTGCCTTCGTCGGACATGGTACAGCTTACTTTCGGCTGGATTTGGGATGGAATTTGGCCGCGCGACTAGCATTGCCACGTTGCGGCGGCAAAGGATTTTGCGCGGATGTGACCGCCTTGCGCCACTTGCCGCAAAAAATTGCCATCAGGGCGATGTCCACGCGTTGTTCATTTGTCTTGGCTACCTATTTAGTCCTAGTGAACTGCAACGCCGCACGTTGCAGCAGGGACCAGCCACGTGGACAAGACTGTAGAGATCGTCATCCTTGCCATGATCGCAGCCTTTTTGGGCTTGCGACTCTATTCGGTGCTTGGGCGCCGGGCAGAGCATGAAGAGGAAGTGATCCAGGGGCCGCGTCCTGCGGAATCGCCGCGCGTGATCGGCAGCGATGTGGCTGAGCACAATCTGGCGCCGGCGCGCATGCCCGTTCCGGGCGTGACCCCGGCGATCGAGCGTGGCCTGCGTGATATTGCCGCGGCCGACCGCCGGTTTGATATCACTGCCTTCATCGAAGGGGCCAAGGGTGCCTATCGCATGATCCTTGAAGCCTTCTGGAAGGGGGACAAGGAAACGCTGGGCGAGTTGTGCGACCGCGATGTTTACGAAGGCTTCGCCGCCGCTATCGCCGCCCGCGAGGCTGCGGGCGAGACGCTCGACAACCGGCTGGTGCGCATTGAAGAGGCGATGATCGTCTCCGCTGCGTTCGAAGCGCCGATGGCGCGCATCTCGATCCGTTTTGCTGCCGATATTGCCGCGGTGACCCGCAATGCCGAAGGCCAGGTCGTCGCCGGATCGCTGGACGATGCGGTGGAAGCGCGGGATCTGTGGACCTTCAGCCGCAACGTTACTTCTGCTTCGCCCGACTGGCTGCTTGACGAGACGGACGAGGCCTGACGCCGCATGCGGCGCAGGGGCATCGCCGGTTTGCTTGCGCTGGCGCTGCTGGCGGGCTGCGCGCGGATCATTCCTCTGCCCAGAGCGGTAATTCAGCCTCCCGCCGGGGTTGCCGCCTCCACCGCCTTGGCCGCGGGCTTTTTGGCTGGCCCCTCGGTTGACCGGCTCGGTCTGGCGCAGCCGGATGCGGCGGCCGCATTGGCATCGTTCCGCGAGAGCTGTCCGCAACTGCTGGCGCGTGATGATGCATCGGGCCTGACCCACCCAGCGGATTGGCAGCTGCCCTGCGCCGCCGCGGCCAAATGGCCGGCGAGCGAGGCGCAGCGCTTTTTTGTCCAGCATTTCGAAACGGTGCAGGTTGGCGATGGCAAGGCCTTTGCCACGGGTTACTATGAGCCGGAAATTGCGGGCGTCCGCACCCGCCAGCCCGGTTTCGAGGTGCCGGTCTATGCCCTGCCGCCAGACCTGGTCCGCGCCAAGCCGGGCGACGCGCCGCCCAATCCGAACGGGACCATGCCGCTGGGCCGCTATGATGAGAGCGGCAAATTTGTACCCTATTATGATCGCGGCCAGATTTACGACGGTGCCCTGGCCGAGAAGGGGCTGGAAATCGCCTGGGCGGCGGACCGGGTCGAAATGTTCTTTCTGCAGATCCAGGGTTCGGGCCGGCTGCGCGCACCCGATGGCTCGGTGATCCGGATCGGCTATGCTGGCCAGAATGGCCATCCCTATACCGGGATCGGCGGGGTCATGCGCCAGCGTGGCCTGCTGGGCACTTTGCCCGGCCAGTATTCCGGTTCGATGCAGGGGATCATGCAGTACCTGCGCGAGAATCCGGATGCCGGGAACGCGCTGATGCGCGAAAACAAGAGCTTCGTGTTCTTCCGCGAACTGACTGGCGATGGCCCGCTGGGTGCACTGGGTGTACCCGTGCGGCGCGAAAGCAGCGTTGCCGCCGATCCTGCCTTTGTGCCGCTGGGTGCCCCGATCTGGCTCAAGATGGAGCGGCCCGAGGCAAGCGGTCTATGGGTGGCGCAGGATACCGGCGGCGCGATCAAGGGTGCCAACCGCTTTGACACCTTCTGGGGCGCTGGCGAGGACGCTCGCGTCATCGCCGGCGGCATGAGCAGCAAGGGCGAGGCACTGTTGCTCTTGCCCAAGGGGACGCTGGCCCGGCTGGGATCCAGCTGATGCGCACACCGCGCGGCCTGTCAGCGGCCGAAGCCGCGCTGTGGGCGCGTGTCGCTAGCACGGTCGATCCATTGCACCCGGGTAAGGCGACCCCTCCGGTCGTCCAGGATCTGGCTGAATTGCCAACGCCCTTCGTGATCAAGAAGATCAAGGGCCGCATTCCGCCGCCGCTATCCGCGCCGGCCCCAAAGGCACCGTCGCCCCGGCCGTTGGATCGCCATGGCCTTGATGGATCATGGGAGCGCAAGCTGGCCAAGGCGCAGATCTCGCCTGATCTGACGCTGGACCTGCACGGCCACACGCTGGACGCCGCCCACGCCCGGCTGGATGCCGGGCTGGCCCAAGCGGTTGCGATGGGCGCGCGGTTGCTGCTGGTCATCACCGGCAAGCCGCGCCCGGTCGCCGCGGCCGACCGGGGCGATCGGCGCGGGGCGATCCGTGCCAAGCTGATCGACTGGCTGGCTGCAGGTTCCCATGCCAGCCGCATTGCCGCCGTTCGCCCTGCGCATCAGCGCCACGGCGGATCGGGCGCGCTTTATGTGATCCTACGCCGAACCCGCTAAAAAAGATGCCCCCCGCACCAGAGGTGCGAGGGGCAACAGGGAGGATAGGTTATCCGGTAAAGGTCAGAAGTTGACCGTTGCCGTCACGAAGACCTGGCGCGGATTGCCATAGAACGCG
>JBEEIN010000092.1:0-8938 GCA_041169825.1 Pseudomonadota bacterium | reverse complement strand
CGATCAAAGTCAATCTGTAAGCAATGTTCTGCAATAGGCCTCGCCACTCGACCCTCCGGCACACGAACAATTGGCTAAAATCAAACAGTCTGTCACGAAAGGACAAAATCGACACCCTCGTTGAGGGCAAAGCGTCCTCGCAGGATTTGGCAATAACAGAATTCGGACAAAAACTCCAATGTTTGCGCCGGTTTCGCGGCTAATTGAAGCCTTGATAAACGGCACTTGCGGTTCAGTTCTGACGCACCGACACATGGATCGGTTTTTTCGATCCCCAACCTCTCAAAAGCGGCTGTTGTAACGACCCCATCAGAGGCACCCAAATGCCCCCACACCTACGTGCGAACAGAGTTGAACGCACCCGGAGAGGCGCGCCACTTTTAGGAGATTTCAGTTATTTTTGAAACTTCCGTGAACATTCACGGAAGAGCAAATGGTGCCCAGAAGAGGACTCGAACCTCCACGCCCTTGCGAGCGCCAGCACCTGAAGCTGGTGCGTCTACCAATTCCGCCATCTGGGCACGGGACAGAAGGCCGAAGCGCTGCTGCCGGGTAGGAGGGCGCCACTAGCGGCGGGGGTGGCGGGTTGTCAACGGCGCATTTCGGGTTTTCTTGATGCGGTCTCAAAAAGCCGTCGCCCGGGGCTGCTGGCAGTTGCCCAACCCGGCGGCTTTGTGCCAAGGGCGACGGCGTGAAATCCGGCAGGATGCCGGGCAAGGGACTGGCAAACATGGCACGCAATGGCACTGCGCTTGAAGGCAAACTGGTCGTCCTGGTGGGCGGCAGCGGTTTCTTTGGCACGCACCTGGCGCAGGAGCTGTTGAGCAATGGCGCGCGGCTGCGGATCGCCAGCCGCAATCCGGAACGAGCCTTCAAGCTGAAGCCGCTCGCCAACCTGGGTCAGGTCCAGTTCGCCCGGTGCGACATGACCAAGCCGGAATCGCTTGCCCGCGTGGTTGCCGGGGCCGATGCCGTGGTCAATCTGGTCGGCGCGTTTGACGGCAATCTCGATGCGGTTCAGGGCCGCGGGGCCGGGACGCTGGCGCGTTTGGCCCGGGAAGCCGGGGCCGCTGCCTTCGTCCAAGTTTCGGCCATTGGTGCCGATGCCGAAGGCGCCACCGCCTATGCCCGCAGCAAGGCGGCGGGCGAAGCGGCCGTGCTGGCTGCCTTCCCCAAGGCGACCGTGCTGCGCCCTTCGGTTCTGTTCGGGCCGGACGACAAGTTCATCAATCTGTTCGCCGGGCTGATCGCCGCCGCGCCGGTCATGCCGGTGTTCGGGCCCGATGCCCCGTTCCAGCCGCTGTTCGTGGACGATGCGGCGCTGGCCGTGGTTGCGGCGCTGGCCGATGTAAAGGCCCATGGCGGCAAGACCTATGAACTGGGCGGGCCGGAAGTGCTGACCATGCTGGAACTCAACCAGCGGATCGCCAAGGCCCAAGGCCGCAGCCCGGTGCTGCTGCCGCTGCCCGATGCCATTTCGGCTGCCTTTGCCACGCTCACCGGCTGGCTGCCTTTCGCACCGCTGAGCCGCCAGCAATGGCTGCTGCTCAAGGCCGGCAACGTGGTTGCGCCCAAGGCCAAGGGTTGCAAGGCGCTGGGGATTGCGCCGCGCCCGATCGGGCTGTTCCTCGATCGCTGGATGGTCCGCTATCGCAAGCACGGCCGCTTTGGCGACAAGACCAGCGCGGCTTAAGCCCTAAGCGTTGACATCACCGTAGTGGCTGGGCGGCTGGATCACTTCCATCCGCTCTGACAGCAGCGGGCGGAAGCTTGGTCGGCTCTTAAACACGGCATACCAGGCGGCGGCCTGCTCATGCCCCGACCAGTCCAGCCCGCCGAGGTAATCGGCCACCGAGATCTGCGCCGCAGCGGCCAGGTCAGCCAGGCTCATCGTCGCGCCGGCCAGCCAGGGACGGTGATCGATCAGGTGGTCGATGTAATAGAGATGCTCGTGCGCCAGCTTCATCGCCTCGCGCAGCACGCGCGAATCGGGCGATTGGCGATAGATCAGCCGCTTCTTCATCCGCTCGTGCAACAGCGGCGCGGTGACATCACCAAAGAAATTCTCGTCAAACAGGGCGACCAGGCGGCGGATTTCGGCGCGGTTGGTGGCCGTGCCATTGATCAGCGGCACCTTGTCGATCGTTTCCTCGAAGTATTCGCAGATCGCGCGGCTGTCACACAGGGTGACGCCCTTGGCCGGATCGTGAAGCACCGGCGTGCGCCCGGCCGGATTCAAGGCAAAGAATTCGTCGCGCCCTTCCCACGGGTTCTCACGCCACAATTCGTAGGCGATGCCCTTCTCGCTCATCAACAGCCGGACCTTGCGGCTGAACGGACAGAGAGGAAATTGATAAAGCTGCCACATGCCGAACCGCATTGCCCAAGCCAAAGCGCCCCGTCCACCGGCACGCGGGGAACGGGGCGCAAAAAGCGGGGGAAAGGTCAGCCGGGGGCATGCGGCCTATCCATTCCGGACCACTCGCCGGTCTTGCTTAGGCAATTGCAGCTTGCTGCGGGCTGAACGAAATAGCGGGTGCCGATGCTGGCTCGCTCCGCGAAACGCGGTTCTCAATCGTGCGCCACAACCGCGCAACCGACCGATCGGGGATCGAATCGGGCGCAAAGCTGGATAGCGGGGCGCGGCGGGCGGCCACCTGTTCAAGCTGACTTGCCAGCGGGATCATCGGCCAGCCAGCCGCATCACCCAGGCGCACTTCGCGATGCAGGGGGCGGCGGTTGTTGTACATCGACAGCACGGGCAGGATCGGCGCGTGGTGGTGATGTATGCGCATCAATTCGCTGCGCAGCTGATCGAACGCGCGCAGCGATAGCGGAGAGGGCGGCAAGGGGACGACGATGGCATCGGCTGCCAGCAAGGCCTGTTCGCTGACCGACGAGAGCCCGGCGGGGCAATCAAGCACGATCCGCCGGTAATCGCTGCGCAGCAGGCTGGCCACTTGCTGCAACCGACGCGGACCAAATCGCGGCAAGACTTGCGGCAGGAGTCGCAAAGACGGATCTGCCGGGATCAGCGACAAGCCCCGATAGCGGCTAGGGACCACCGCTTCGCGCGGGCGGCCATCACGCTGGAAAATTGCAGCGGCGCGGTGGCGCTGCGGTTCCCCCACGCCGGTCAGGAACGATGCACCACCCTGCGGATCAAGATCCCACAACAATACGTTGTGATCGCCGGTCTGCGCCCAGCGCCAGGCCAGTTCGGTGGCGAGCGTGGTCTTGCCGACCCCGCCCTTGATGGAAAAGACGGTAATCACCGCCATAGCTTGCGACCTCAATGAGAACGGCGCGTTTATTGGGGAAAATACTAGTAAAAGCAACAGTATTTGCTGATCGGGGGCGAGCGCAAGCGGCAATGGTCTGGCGCGCGCGGACCGCCCGGGCTAGATGTTACCCCGCAGCAGCAAGCTGAAGATCGGCCCGATCAGCCGGTTGCGATGCTCGGTAAACAGGACTGGCGAACTGTTGCGCCGCCCGGCCCAAACCGTCCGGTCAAATCGGTTGCGGCCATTGAGCAGATTGCCCGCACTGGCCCGCAGGGTCAGGCCCAGCACGTTCTTGTGTTCAACAAAGACGCCGGCGAAGGTTGGCCCTTCAAACGCCTGGCCCGCTTCCCCCAGCCGGTAATAGTCCTGGAAATGGTAATTGTTGAAGTTGAAGCCATAGGCGATGGCGCTGCCGGGAATGTCGTGGCGATAACCAATCTCCACCTCCCGGTCCTGAATCTCGCTCATCGGCCGGGTCTGGCCGGTCAGCGGATCGCGCACCCGGGCATGCTCAAGCTGCAGCTGGATATCCAGCTTGGCCCCTTTGATCCCCAGCGGGGCCAGTTCGATCGTGGTGTTCCAGTCGATCCCGGAACGCCGCCCGCCGTCAATGTTGCCGGGGCTTTCCCCGGTTGCCCCGATCGGAATGTAATCGACCAGATCCTGGATCCGGCTGTGATAGAGCCGCAAGGTGGTGTTGCCCCACTTGCCCAGCGCCTTCTTGGTTTCCAGCTCAAACTCCCAGCTTTGCGGGGGAACCAGCTTTTCATTTCCGGCATTGGCGTTGTTCTCACCCAGAAAGACCCGGGCGAGGAAATCACCAAAGTTCAGCTGACCGACCCGGCGGCGCGCCTTGAACGACACGTCCAAACCCTTCTCGGGTGTCCAGGCCAGGGCAAGCGAGCCCTTGGGCCGCCAGAATTCGCGCACCACCGGCTGGGTGCCGCCGGTCTGCGACAGGCGGGAAAACTCACCGCCCAGCGTGGCCTGCAAGGCCAGGTTGCGCGCCAGCGGCCGACTGTAGCTGAGCACGCCCTCATAGCGGTCTTCCTTCACCCCGCCGGTGCCGTCCGGGAAGGGTACCGGAACAAAGGCCCCGCTTGGGTCCAGCGCGGCCAGGTCAGCCGCGGTTTTGAGCTTGTTGTATGCCGCCTCAGCCGAAACCTGCCAGTCCGCGCCCCCGCCCTTCCAGCCATATTCGGCCCGGGCCACGGTTTCGTTGAAATCCTGTTGCAGGTGATAGCGGTCCCCGGTCGGCGCGCGCTGATCGGCGTAGGTAAAGATCGATTCATTGGTGCTGGGGCCATTGTTGCCGCGCGCGAGGCCGATCAGCTTCAGCTCGCCGCCCGCCAGCTTGAAAGCCACATCGCCACCCAGTTCGAAATTGCCCCCTTGCTCCTTTTCGCGATAACGGCGGCTACGATCGACATCGCCGGGCAGGCTGCGTTCGTCATCCAGCTTAAAGCGGAACCAATAGTACCGGTAACTGGTATTGAGGTTGATCAGGGTGCCACCCCCGGCGTCGATTTTCGCGCCAAGCGAAAGCTTGGGCTGATCAAAATTGGCCGTGATCGCATCGTCACGCCGCTCGATCAGGCTGCCGTCGGGGCGCTGGATCAGGGTCGGCCCGCCAGCCCCGCCCCGGCTGGACAGGTTCGACAGGCCCACCGTGTATTCAACCCGTCCGGCCTTGCCGCTAAGCGAGGTTTCAAAGCGGTTGTAGAGCGGGTCGGTGAAATGGGGGCGCGCCTCGAACCGATAGGCAAAGTTGCCGCTGATGCCGTCCGTCTTGACCACCAGGTTGGCGACTTGCCCGGTCAGGCCGGGCACGTTCAGATTCGCCGCATCGACCAGCTCGATCCGCATCACGTTCTTCGCGGCGATGCGGCCCAATTGGGTGAAGGTATCCTCGCTCTTGCCGGTCAGGCGCTGGCCGTTGACCAGCACGTTGGCCGTAGCCTGCCCCAGCCCACGCTGGCCGCCATCGTCGCGGATCGTGAAGCCAGGAACCTGGACCAACATCTCCAGCGCGGTGCGCGGCGAGAAGCGGGCGAAGAACTCCGCCTCGTAAACCTGCCCTCCCGTTCGCGCTGCATTACCTTCAGCAGCCGGAAGTGCGGCGCCGTCCTCGGCCAGGGCCGGCGCGCACAGGGTCAAAAAGATTGCCGATCCTGCCAGCAAGGCTGGCTGGACCAATTGCCGCAACGGCATCGGAACTCCCCATCACATCATTCGTGGTCAAGGTGACTTATGCAGATAAGACTCTTGACCGACAGGGAGCATCGACCAGCGACCTAGAACCTGCGATGAACAACAGGTGTCTGGAAAACAGTAACTTAGGTTCAACGCCCCGCTGCGGGCACGTTGGCATCCAGCATGGCCAGGCACGGAACTTTCAGCGCAGCGCGGCTTTCCGGCGGATTTAGCGCGATCACCTCGGCGCGGATCAAGGCTTGCAGATCAGCCCGATCGAGCTTGCCAGCATCCATCGCCCGCGCACTGACCCGGACGAAAAACTCGCGCCCCCGCTCTCCCAGCGGCGGCCAATCGGAAGCGCCCTGCCGCGTCTGTTGCGCAGCGACGATCGAGAACAGCGCGGCGCAGCGCAGCCCGGTCTGCAATTCGGGCGGTAGCGGAGGCGCGGCGGCCTGGGCCGAGAGCGGCGCGGCCAACAGGGCGAAGGGAAGCAAGCGAAGCATCATGTTTGCGGATCTAGCACGGCCAGGCTGAACGCCAGCCGATCAGCCAATCCAAGCTGCGACGTCAACCGCCACGGCATTGGCTGCGCGGTTCAGCGCGGCGGCAACCGGCGCAGGTTTGCCGGACACACCCGGGATCACGCTTTCGAACCGGCGGGTTTCGATCGCGCCATCGCGGGTGCTGCGAACCGCTTCGAACCGTACGACCACCGCCTGCCGCGCAGCGTCATAGCCCATGTCGACCAGCCGACCACCCAGCCGCGCCGCGGCAGGTCCACCGGTTCCATCATCTTCCAGGATCAGTCGCTTGCCCGATGCCCGCAAGGTTTCAGCCAGCAAGCTGCGGAACTGCCGCGCTGGGCGTTCCACCCAGGCCGCATCGGCCAGGTAGGCCAGACCCGAACTGTTCACCCGCACCGGCACCCGCAAGGCCGCGAGGTTGCGATCAACTTCCGGCTCTTGAACGATCAGTGCCTCACCCCGCGTGGCTGAAATGCCCGAACCGGCAGCAGGCACCTGCATGGCAGTCAGCGAGATGAGCGTTTCAGGGGCTTTCCCGCCACCGAGGCCCAGGCAGCCGCCCAGCAGCAGCGCCAGCGAAGCGGCAGCCAGTCCATGCGGCAGGCGAGCGATCATTGCTTGTACTCCGGCAATTTATTGCCCCCCACCAGGGCAGCGGCACCGCGGTCTTCGATCTTTTCGGTCAGGTCGCGGACGGCCTTGCTGGCGGCGCTCAGGTCGCGCATCGCGGCCTCGGCCTGGGGCAGGGTCTGGTCGTTTAACCGTTGGGTTGCTGGTCGGGCAGCAGCAAGCGTCGCCTCAAGCTCTCTGGCGGCGTTGTTGGCGGATTTCAGGGTGCTTCGCAGCTCGCGGGCCAGCGCGTCGCCATCGCCGCCCAGGAATTCGTTGGCGTTGTTGGCCACCTTTTCAAACTCGCTCAGCGTGGTCGTCGCCTGCTTCAGCGTGACCTGCAGTTCGGCCAGCGTTGCCTGCACCTGCGGCGTGGCATCGGCCAGGCCACCGGTCATCCGGTCAGTATTGGCGAGGATCGAGTCAAAGTGCTTGAGGTTCTGGTCCGACAGTGCGGTGTTAAGCCGTTCCGACACGGTCGCCAGTCTGTCCAGCAGCACCGGCGCGGAATTGAGCAATTCGCCCAGGCCGCCGCGCTTCGTCGGAATCACCGGCGCGCCTTCGGGCCCCGGTTCAACAATTGGCTGGGCGCCCTTGACCGCGCCTTCCAGCTGGATGTTCGATACGCCGGTAAAGCTGCCCTGCAAGGTCGCCACGGTGCCGACCAGAATCGGCACGTTTTCCTTCACCGCAATCCGGACCCGCACGAAGCTGGGATCCTTGCTCCACAACTCAATGTGCTCAATCTGGCCCACGGGCACGCCGGCAAAGGTAACCTGCCCGCCTTCGGATAGGCCATCGACCGATTGCTTGAAGAAAATGTCATAAGCGTTCTGGTTGGTTTCGTTCCAGCGCGCGATCCAGATGATGAAAGCCGCCAACACGGCCAGCAGTCCCAGCGTGACTGCCCCGACCCAGACAAAGTTGGCTCTCGTCTCCATGACTGCCTAATCCCCTGCCTTTGCCCGCTTGTCCATCGTCTTGTCAGGCCGCGCAACATGCGCCGCCCGGCCGCGCGGTCCGTTGAAATATTCTTGGATCCACTGGTGATCGAGTTTCAGCAGGTTGGGGATCGTATCCACCGCGATCACCTGCCGATCGGCGATTACCGCCACCCGATCGCAGATTTCGTGCAGGGTATCGAGGTCATGGGTGATCAGGAACACCGTCAGCCCCAGGGTTGCCTGCAATTCCTTGGTCAGCGCATCGAAGGCCGCCGCACCGATCGGATCGAGGCCGGCCGTCGGCTCGTCAAGGAACAGCAGTTCGGGGTCCAGCGCCAGGGCGCGGGCCAGGCCGGCCCGCTTTTTCATCCCCCCGGAGAGTTCGGCCGGATACTTGCTCGCCGCATTTTCGGGCAGGCCCGAGAGGACCACCTTGAACCGCGCGATCTCGCGCCGCAGGTCGTCGCTGATTTCGGGATAAAATTCACGCAGCGGCACTTCGACATTCTCGGCCACGGTCAGGGTCGAAAACAGCGCCCCGCCCTGGAATAGCACGCCCCAACGACTGCGGATATCGATATCGTCATCGTCGCGGGCGGCGGTGATATCCTGACCCAGCACCTCGATCCGGCCCTCGGTCGGTACCTGCAGGCCAATGATCGAGCGCATCAGGACCGATTTGCCGGTGCCCGATCCGCCCACCACCCCGATGATCTCACCCCGCCGCACTTTGAGGCTAAGGTTGTCATGGATGACCTGTTCGCCAAAGGCATTGCGCACGCCTTCAACCACGATCGGGTATTCGCCCCGGAATGGCCCCGGCATCCGGCTGTGCGCAGCATCGGCCACGTCCTCGCGGATGTCCTCGATATCCTCGCTCATCCCCAGCCCACCTCGGTGAAGAACACCGCGAAAAAGGCATCGAGCACGATCACCATAAAGATCGCCTGGACCACCGCCATGGTCGTCCGCAGGCCCACTTCCTCGGCATTAGCCTTGACCTGCATGCCCTGATAGCAGCCCGACATCGCCACAATCAGACCAAAGAACGGCGCTTTGACCAATCCCACCCAGACATCGTGCAGCGGCACCACTTCCTGCACCCGCAGCAGAAAGGTCATGAACGGAATATCCAGCGTGAAGGACGAAATGAAGGCGCCGCCCACAATCGCCATGATCGCCGCGTAAAAGCCCAGCAGCGGCATCATCACCACCGCCGCCAGGATCCGCGGGATCACCAGCGCCTCAACCGGCGAGACACCGATCGTGCGCATTGCGTCGATTTCCTCGGTCAGCTTCATCGTTCCGATCTGCGCGGCAAAGGAAGAGCCCGAACGGCCCGCGACCATGATCGCGGTCATCAAAACCCCCAATTCACGCA
>JBEEIN010000091.1:0-3000 GCA_041169825.1 Pseudomonadota bacterium | reverse complement strand
CGTCCGCGCCGAACTGATAGCCCAGCAGCACGCCCAGCGGCTCTGCGCCTTTGGCCGCCAGATCCGAAAGGTTGCTGGCAACCAGCTTCCAGGCGACGTCGGCGGGGTCCTGTTCCGGCAGAAAATGAATGCCGGCCGCCATGGCATCGTGGGTCAGGATCAGGGTCTCGGTGCCCAGGTCCAGCACGGCGCAGTCATCAGCCAGCCCGCGTGCGGCGGGATGCGTGGCGAGACCACGCAGGGCAGCAATTAAGGCAGCCTCGCGGCTCAGCCTCGCACGTCCTTGGCCACGGCATCAAGCACGCCGTTGACGAACTTCGCCTCGCGCGCCTCGAAGAAGGCGTGGGCCACGTCGACATATTCGCTGATCGCGGAACCGGTCGGCACGTCCGGGCGGGCCAGCAGCTCCCAGGCGCCGGCGCGCAGGATCTGCAGCATGGTCCGGTCCAGCCGCTCCAGCTTCCAGCCTTCGGCCAGCCGTGCGGCGAGCAGGTCGTCGATTTCCTCGTAGCGCGCGATCACGCCGGTCACGATCGCGTCAAAGAACGCGACCTCGGCCTCGGCATACTGGTCGCCTTCGATCTCTGCACCCAGCCGGTGACGGTGAAATTCGTCCAGCAGTTGCGCCTGCGGGGTCCCTTCCATCGCGTGCTGGTACAGCGCCTGCACCGCCGCAAGACGGGCGGCGGGGCGGGCTTTGGCATTACTCATATTCCCAGTCTCACTTCGATCGAGCGCGCGTGGGCGGTCAGCCCTTCGGCGTTGGCCAGTTCCACCGCGGCCGGGCCAACGGCCTTGAGCGCCTTGGCATCCAGCTGGATGAAACTGGTGCGTTTCATGAAATCGAGCACCGACAGGCCCGACGAGAAGCGTGCGCGACGCCCGGTGGGCAGCACGTGGTTGGGGCCGGCGACATAGTCTCCGACCGCTTCCGGCGTCATCCGGCCCAGGAAGACCGACCCGGCATGGCGGATCTGGTCAAACAGCGCCTGCGGATTGTCGGTCGCAATCTGAACGTGTTCCGCGGCCAGGGCATTGGCCAGCGCCGGGGCCTCAGCCAGCAAGTCAGCCACTTCGATGATTGTGCCGTGGGTGTTCCAGCTCTCGCTGGCGACCTTGGCCGTTGGCAGCATGGCCAGTTCAACGCCGATCCGGTCTGCCACGGTGTCGGCGAAGACCGGATCGTCAGTGATCAAGATCGATTGGGCCGATGGATCATGCTCGGCCTGGCTCAACAGGTCGGCCGCGGTCCATTCAGGATCGTTCTGGCCATCGGCGATCAGCAGGATCTCGCTCGGCCCGGCGACCATGTCGATCCCGACCACGCCAAACAGCTGGCGCTTGGCCTCCGCCACCCAGGCGTTGCCGGGGCCGACGATCACATCGACCGGCTTGATCCGCGCGGTGCCAAAGGCGAGCGCACCCACAGCCTGGGCCCCGCCGATCCGCCAAACCTCATCCACACCTGCCAGATGCGCGGCAGCCAGGACCAGCGGATTGACCTGTCCCTTGGGGCAGGGGGTGACGACGACCAGCCGCTGCACCCCGGCAACCTTCGCCGGGATGGCATTCATCAGCAGTGACGAGGGATAGGCTGCGCGGCCGCCCGGCACATAAAGTCCGGCGGCGTCCACCGCGGTCCAGCGCGCACCCATGCGCACGCCGTGCTTGTCCTGCTCGTCGCGGTCGCTGGGCTTCTGGCCTTCGTGGAAGGCGCGGATCCGTTTCGCGGCCAGTTCCAGCGCGGCGCGCAGGTCGGGGGTCAGGTTGTCAAACGCCTCGCGGCAGGTGGCCGCGTCGATCTGCCAGTCGGCATCGCTGGCCAGCTCGTGTTGGTCAAATTTGCGGGTCAGCTCGACCAGTGCGGCATCGCCGCGGGCGCGGACATCATCGAGGATGATCTGCACGTCGCGGCTGACGTTCTCGTCACTTTCGCGCCGGTCAGCGACCAGCTTGCGGAACGCGACATCAAACCCGGGGTCGCGGGTGTTCAGGCGCAGCATCAGGCGGCCTCCGCCGGGGCGGCGAGGGCGCGGAACGCCTCAACCAGCGCGCCAACGCGGGCATCCGTCTTGAGCGCGGCGCGGTTGGCGATCAGCCGAGCCGAAATTTCCAGGATCGTGCTGGTTTCGACCAGCCCATTGTCCTTCAGCGTGCGCCCGGTCGAAACCAGGTCAACGATCCGGCTGGCCAGACCAAGGCCCGGGGCCAGTTCCATCGCGCCGTTCAGTTTCACCACTTCGGCCTGCACCCCCATCCGCTCAAAATGCTTGCGCGTCAGGTTCGGGTACTTGCTGGCAACCCGCAGGTGGCTGCTGAGCGGGGCACCGACCTGGTCGACAGGCTCGGCAACCGAGAGGCGGCAATGGCCAATCGCGAGGTCAACCGGCGCGTAAAGGTCAGGATAGGCGAACTCTTCGACCACGTCAGAACCAACGATCCCGACCTGCGCAGCGCCGTGGGCGACAAACGTGGCCACATCAAACGCACGCACGCGGATCACCCGCATGTCCGACCCTTCACAGGCAAAGGATAGCGCGCGGTTGCCCTTGTCGTGAAAGCCCGCCTCTGGCACCACACCGGCGCGGGCCATCAATGGCAGCGCCTCGTCCAGAATGCGGCCCTTGGGCACGGCGAAGGTCAGCGGGTTCGACATAGCGCCGCGCGTTTAGGCGGGGCAGCGCCAAAGGGCAAGGAGCGGCTATGGTCCAGGGTTACCAGTTCATCGATATCGGCGCGAAGGGCGAAGGGATCGTCGTCGCCGCTTTCGATAACCAGGTGGCCTATTGCACCCAGGCTGGAGCCACGGTGACGGCAAGGGTTGTTGCCGCCTTGCGCGACTTGCTGGAACGGGGCGAGCCGGGGCAATTGTTCGACGCGATCCGCGTCTGGCCGGGTGCGCCGCTGGCCGATGCCCTGCCGCTGCGGGTAGCCGGCGGGATCCATTCGCTGCACCTCAAGGGTGCGGAGCCTGCGCTGGCCGCGATCTATGAGGATCGC
>JBEEIN010000090.1:0-9246 GCA_041169825.1 Pseudomonadota bacterium | reverse complement strand
GGGCGGCGGCGGGAAGGGCATGCGCCTTGCCTATTCCGAACAGGACGTGCGCGAAGGCTTTGAAGCGACCAAGCGCGAAGGCCTGAACTCGTTCGGCGATGACCGGGTGTTCATTGAGAAGTTCATCCTCAACCCGCGCCACATTGAAATCCAGATCCTGGGCGATCAGCACGGTAACATCCTCTACCTGAACGAGCGCGAATGCTCGATCCAGCGTCGCCACCAGAAGGTGGTTGAGGAGGCGCCTTCGCCCTTCGTAACGCCCAAGATGCGTAAGGCGATGGGCGAGCAGTGCGTCGCCCTGGCGCGGGCGGTGGGGTATTACAGCGCGGGTACGGTCGAACTGATCGTTTCGGGCGCGGACCCGAGCGGGGAGAGCTTCTACTTTCTGGAAATGAACACCCGCCTGCAGGTGGAGCACCCGGTTACCGAATGCATCACCGGGATCGACCTGGTTGAGCAGATGATCCGGGTCGCCGCTGGGGAAAAGCTGGCCATGACCCAGGACGACATCAAGATCGACGGCTGGGCGATCGAGAACCGGGTCTATGCCGAGGACCCCTATCGCGGCTTCCTGCCTTCCACGGGCCGCCTGGTGCGTTACCAGCCCCCGGTGCCGGGCTGGGAGGATGATGGTGAAGCCAACGGTCGCCGCGGCCTGGGCGGGGTGCGTGTGGATGACGGCGTCTACGAAGGCGGCGAGGTCAGCATGTTCTATGACCCGATGATCGCCAAGCTGATCACCTGGGGCGAAACCCGCGACGAGGCGGCGGACCTCCAGATCGCCGCGCTCGACCGGTTCCAGATCGAAGGGCTGGGCCACAACGTCGATTTCGTCTCGGCGATCATGCAGCACCCGCGTTTCCGCTCGGGTGAACTGACCACCGGCTTCATCGCCGAGGAATATCCCGATGGCTTCACCGGCGCTGCGACCGATGCCGAGACGCTGAAGCACCTGGCGGCGATCGCCGGGTTCATCGCCACGGCCCGGGCGGACCGGGCGCGGCAGGTTGACCAGCAGCTCGATGGCGAGCTGGAACCGCCCTATGACTGGTCCGTGAAGATCGGCGACCAGACCTTTGCGGTCTGCCTCGACGAAGAGATCACCGTCGACGGCGAAGAGATTGACCTGGCCCTTGAGTACACGCCGGGTGAGCGGCTGGTTGAGGCCGAGGTGGGTGACATCAGCTATGGCGTGAAGGTGGAGACGACCCGCACCGGGCTGACCATGACCACGCGCGGCGCGATCCACAAGGTGCAGATCCTGCCCGCCAGCGTGGCCCACCTGACCCAGCACATGATCGAAAAGGTCCCGCCAGACCTTTCCAAGTTCCTGATCTGCCCGATGCCGGGGCTGCTGGTGGCGCTCCACGTGGGCGAGGGGGACAAGGTTGAGGCCGGGCAGCCGCTGGCCGTGGTCGAAGCGATGAAGATGGAAAACATCCTCCGCGCCGAGAAGGCCGCCACTGTGAAGAAGGTCAACGCCAAGGCCGGAGACAGCCTGGCGGTTGATGCCATCATCCTCGAGCTGGAATAGGATCGCCATGACCCGCTCTTCGATCGCTTGGGCCACCGGTGCCCTGTTGGCTCTGACGGCCCCAACGGCGCTTTTGGCCGAGGATATGGTGGGCGGCGCCTATGCCGTCACGGTCAGTCCGGACGTGGTCTATGGCCAGGGTATGGTTGGCGCGACCAGCGCCAAGCCGCACCTGCGCGATCTGAAGCTGGACATCTATCGACCCACCGCGAACGGCAAGCCAGTCGCTGACCGTCCGGCAGTCGTCCTGGCCTTTGGCGGGGCATTCCTGCGCGGATCGAAGGGGGCGATGCGGTTTGAAGAGGATGGCGCATCGGATTCATCGATGGGCGATTGGTGCCAGACGCTGGCGGCGGCAGGCTATGTCTGCCTGTCGATTGAATACCGGCTGATGCCCGAGGACCCGGCGCTGCCGAGCGGGCTTGATCCGGCGGTTCTGATGCCCAAGGCGATGCTCAAGGACCCGGTTGCAACCGCGCGGATTGATGTGATCCGAGGCCGCATGGGCCTGCCCCTGCTGGACGATACCAGCCGCGAGCAGCTGTGGAATACCGTGTTTGCCGCCGCTCAGGACCTTGGCACGGCCGTTGGTTATGCCCGCAGCCATGCCGCTGATCTGGGGATCGACCCGGAACGGATCGCGGTCGGCGGGTTCTCCGCCGGTGGGGCCAGCGCGGTCAACCTGGCCTACGGCTATGGCGCTCCGGTCAAGGCGGTGGTCTCGTTCTCGGGCGGCATGGGCGGGTTCAACCTGGCCAAGTCGGCCAAGGCCGCGATGCCCCCTGCGCTGGTGATCACCGGGCAGAACGATCTGGAGGGCGTCCAACTGGGCAATCGGGGCGTGCAGGCCATGCTGGGTATGGCCGGAGTGAAGACCGAGAGCGCGTGGATGCCCGGTTTCGGTCATTTCTATCCGATGGGCGCACCCAGTCTGGGCAGCGACATGACCAAGCTGACGCTGAAGGCCCGCGTGCTGCGGTTCCTGGATCGCAACCTCGGCAAGCCCAACTAGTCGACCAGCGCCACGGCCCGGATCCACCCCGCGCTGGCACCCTCGATCTTGACTGGGAAGCAGCTGAGCGTGAACCCGTGCGCGGGCAGGGCGGCCAGGTTGGTCAGCTTTTCGATCTGCCAATAGGGACGGATCCGGCCGGCCTTGTGGCCTTCCCAGATGATCGCCGGATCGCGGTTTTCCGTCCAGCGGCGCGCGGTGTGGCTGAATGGGGCGTCCCATGACCAGGCATCGGTGCCAACCACCTCTACCCCGCGTTCGGTCAGCCACAGCGTCGCTTCGGCACCCAGGCCGACGCCCTGATCGGTGAAGTTCTCGGTGCCATAAATCGCGCCGGACTGGACCAGCACGATGTCGAGCGGCTGAAGTGCATGTCCGATCCGCGCCAGCTCCGCCTCAACCTGCGCAGCGCTGACCACGGTGCCGTGGGGCAGGTGGCTGAAATCCAGCTTCACGCCGGGGCGGAAGAAGCGGTCGAGCGGGGCCTCATCGATGCTGGGCGCCTTGCGAGAGCCGCTGTCGGTGGTCGAGTGATAATGCCACGGCGCGTCCATGTGGGTGCCGTTGTGGGTGGAGAGCGTCAGCGTCTCCACCGCCCAGCCTTCGCCATCGGGCAGGTCGTCCTTTTCCAGGCCCGGGAAGAACAGCGCGATCTGTTCCCAGCTGGTTTCGTGCGTGGTGTAGTGGATTTGTGGCCGCATCACTGGCGGGTCAGAGACCACATCGTTGGTGATCGGGATCGAGAGATCGATGAATTGCATGTTCCTACCTGCCTTGACCGTCTTTACGTTTACGTTAAGGTCAACCCATGAGCCTTCCCAAAGCCCTTGCCGCCGCGCGGCCGATCGACGGTGGTTTTGCCACCACCATCCCCGATGACTGGATGCAGGGCCGCACCAGCTATGGCGGGTTCTCTGCTGCGCTGGCGCTGGTCGCGGCGCAGAAGCTCGCCCCCGATCTGCCGCCGCTGCGCTCGGCCACGGTCAACTTCGTCGGCCCGCTGGCGGGTGCGGTTGAGGTCCGGGCCAAGGTGCTGCGTCGGGGCCGCAACGCCAGCTGGATCAGCGCCGAGGTGGCGAACGAGAGCGGTGTCGGCCTGACCGCCACCTTCGTCTTCATGGGCCCTGTCGAGGCGAGCGGGCTGCATCTGCATGATGTGCCCGTACCGGCGCACACCATTCCGCTCGACCAGGCGGTACCGCTGCCGGAGCGCGCCGGCCCCAGCTTTGCCCCCAACTTCGAACGCCGCTTCGCCCAACCCCGGACCGAGGAGAAAGTGCCTGAGATCCTGTGGTGGGAAAAGGTCAAGGACACTGCGGGGCTCGATCCGATAGTCGCGCTGGTCCTGCTGGCCGATGCGCTGCCGCCGGGGGTCATGCCGCTGACCGGCTCGGTGCCGATCAGCTCGATGACCTGGCTGATCAACCTGCTGACCCCGCTGCCGCAGACCGATGACGGCTGGTTCCTGCTGCAGGCCCTGGGCAACTATGCCGAAAAGGGCTGTTCCAGCCAGAACATGGCGATCTGGAACACCCGGGGCGAGGCTGTCGCCGTTGGGATGCAGTCGATCGCCCTGTTCGGCTAACATCAGGCCTGCGCCAGCCGCTTGCCCATCACCAGCTTGAAGGCCGCAAAGCCGATCAGGCCCGCGGCGGCGGTGCCGACGTGCGTCAGCCAAAAGCTGGGGGTGTCCATGGTTGAATACCAGCCGCCGATGATCCCCACCGTCTTGTTGGCGGCGAAGAAGGTCAGGTAATAGATCCCCACCACGGTTGCCACGATCGCCCGCGGCGCGACCTTGGTGAACAGCGCCAGGCTGACCGGCATGATATGGGCAAAGCCGATCGAGTTGAGCAGGTGGAACATCACCGGCCAGAACAGCCCGATCTTGCCCGCTCCCTGGGTCAGCGCGGCGGTATAGAGGCACAGGCCGCCGCCGATCACGAAGACCGAGCCCAGGATCATCTTGCCGATTTCATCTGGCTCCCAGCCGCCACGATCGCTGCGCCACTTCCAGAACAGCGCCACCGCCGCGAGCATCGAGAAGCTGAGCGCGGCATCGATCGTGATCATGTAGCTGGTCGGCAAGGTAGTGCCAAAGAAGGTCAGCCGGAAATGCTCGTCCGCCCAGACCAGATAGGCGTTAAAGATCTGCTGGTTGGTTAGCATGGCCAGCGCCAGGATCGGGATCAGCAGCAGCAGGGCAAACACGCGCGGGCGATCCGCCGCGCTCACTGCCGCGAGCAGGCCCAGCGCCACGGCCAGGCCGACTTCGCCCGACAGGCCAATCGCTGCCAGGTCTGGCACCACCCGGCCGAGTGCGAACAGCGCGACGAGGGCGACGGCGGTGAAGCCCAGCAGCCGCTTGCTGTCGAGGCCATCAGTTGCCGCCTTGGCATCGGCAGCCCGGTCCTCCTTGGGCAGCCAGGGTCCGGCCTTGATGTAAAGCAACAGCCCCGCAACCATCACCACCCCGGCGGTGCCAAAGCCGTAATGCCAGCCAACCTTTTCACCCAGGGTGCCCGAAATCAGCGGGGCGATGATCACGCTGACATTAATCGCGATGTAGAAGATCTGGAAGGCCATGGCCCGGCGCAGATCGTTGGGGCCGTACAGCTCACCGACCTGGCTGGCGATGTTGCCCTTGAACAGGCCAACCCCCACCACCAGCGCGAGCAGGGCGAACAGGAACAGCCCCTCAAACGCCATCAGGAAGTGGCCCAAAGCCATGACAATGGCGCCCGCCAGCAGCGTGGCCCGTCGGCCCAGCCAGCGGTCAGCAATCAGCCCGCCGGCAATCGGGGTCAGGTAGACCAGGCTGGTGTAATCGCCAAAGATCGCCGAGGCGAGCGGCTGGCCTTCCTTGCCGCCATAGGCCGCGCTCTGCAGCCACTGCAGGCCCAGCACATTGCCGATATGCTCGGGCAGCAGCAGGTACTTGACCATGTAGAGCACCAGCAGGGTCTGCATGGAATAGTAGGAAAACCGCTCACACCCCTCGACGAAGGAGAGGTAACCCAGCCCCTTGGGGTGGCCCAGAAAGGCCCGGTCGTGGGCCGGAACATCCAACTCTGGTGTGGCTTCGGCAGCAGTCATGTCATCCCCCGGATGGTATCTTTGGCATGGGGCTACTCGCAGGAACCCAAGCTGGCAAGCATGGGCGATTGCCCAGCAGTCTAACGGTTAAGTTGACCGAGTTGCCAGTGAGGCCGCTACTTCCAACATCGCGAAACCGGCATGAATGCTGGTGTTTGGCCGGGGTTAGGAAAGTCGGCGCGAACGATCCCTCGCCAGTCCTAATTCAGGGCTGACTTTACCGCAGTGACCGCGGCCTGCGTATGGGCATCAAGAAAGCCATGTCCCCACTCGGGATGGGCGATGATTGCCCCATTGGCGAGGAAGGGCGCAATCCGCGGGGTGAATTCCGCCAGGTCATCGCCGGGCATCAGCACGGTGATGCGATGCCCAAGGCTGGCCACCACGGACGGATATTCTGCGGCATATTCGAACGCCGCGCGGTGACCCCATTCGTAATTCTCGCCCGCCCGCAGATTTTCCGCGAAGGACATGGCCATCGATTCCAGGTCTGTCCCCGGACCGCGATGATGGACCACCATATCCCACATCTTCCGGAACCGCGTGCCCGCAAGGTCCAGCGGGACGGGTTCATAGGTCGCTTGCATCTGCTTCAGCTCATCCGGCGTGAATACCGGGGCGGAAATCATGACGATGCTGCCGACCTGTTCGGGGCGCTGCCGGGCCGCTTCTGCGGCAACTTCCGAACCGGTGTGATAGCCAAGCAGGTCGATCGTCCCAAGCTGGAGCGCGTCGGCGACATCCCACAGGCTGCGGGCATAGTCCTCGATCGTGACCGGCGGTGCAGCCGGGGGCGGATCGGATTCGCCATAGCCGGGGTAATCGTGCGCCAGAACGATCCGATCATCGGCAGCCTGTTCGATGAAGCGCGAGAAGATCCGCCCGGACTTGGGGCTCATGTGCAGGCAGGCCAGCGGCCGCCGTTGCGGTTGGGGCGGTTCGGCGATCCGCAGGTGGATCTGGCCGAATTGGCCATCAACATATTTGCGGACCAGTTTTGGCATGCCCCTTCTCCCAGCGAAGGTGATGCTAACCGGCCATGCGGTGCCCAGCAATTTCCAACGCTCGGATTGTGCGGCAGGCGATCAGCCCACTAGTTCCCCGTCCAAGAAAGCCGCCACCTCGGCCAGATCGACGTCTTTTGCCAGGAAGGCCTCGCCGATCTGCTTCATCAGGACGAAGGGCAGGGTGCCGGCATCCATCTTCTTGTCGTGAAGCATGTGCGCGACCAGCGCCTGGCCATCGCAGTTAAGGCCGAGGGTGGCGATTTCGCTGGCCATGCCGACTTCGGCAAAGTGGGCGGCGATCCGGTCTGCCTCTGCGGCCGCGATCAGGCCGCGCCGGGCGGAGAAGCGGGCGGCAAGGACCATGCCGAGCGCAACGCCTTCGCCGTGGAGCAGGCGGTCAGAAAAGCCGGTCTGCGCTTCCAGCGCATGGCCAAAGGTGTGGCCGAGGTTGAGCAGCGCGCGCAGGCCCAGCGTCTCACGCTCGTCCGCCTTCACAATCCGCGCCTTGGCCGCAACCGAGTGAGCGACGGCATATTCGCGCAAGGTGCCGTCGCCAGCCAGCATCGCCGCGCCGTTGGCCACGCACCAGTCAAAGAACGGCGCATCGCCGAGCAGCCCGTATTTGACCACTTCGGCATAGCCGGCCTGCAATTCGCGGTGGGGCAAGGTGCCGAGCAGATCGAGATCGGCAAGCACCAGTGCGGGCTGGTGAAAAGCGCCGACCAGGTTCTTGCCCGCCGGGGTGTTGATCGCAGTCTTGCCGCCGACGCTGGAATCGACCTGGGCGAGCAGCGTGGTCGGCACCTGGATGAAATGGCAGCCGCGCTTGAGGATGCTGGCGGCGAAGCCGGTCAGATCGCCGATCACACCGCCGCCGAGCGCGATAATGTGATCGCCGCGCTCAACCTCTTCGGCCAGCAGCCAATCGACCGTGGCGGCCAATTGGTCCCAGCTCTTGGTGGCCTCGCCAGCGGGGAGCACGCGCCAGGCGGCTTCGTGCCCGGCAGCGGCGAGGGATGCTTCGACTGTGGTACCGCAGGCGGTGTGGACATTGGCGTCTGTGACAATCGGTACGCGGCGCTTGCGCAGGCGCGGGCCGGCGATCTCGGCCAGCCGGGGCAGGAGCCCGCTGCCGACATGAACCTCGTAAGGGCGGCCAGCAATGTCGACCGGGATTACAGCCATGCGTCAATTTCCTTCAGGACCCGCGCCACGGTGCGCGTCTGCGGGCCGCGCCCAGAGGTAACGTGGATTGGTGCCTCGGCATAGGCCGGGCGGCGTTCATCGCGGAGCCGGGTAAGGATCTCGCGTGGGTTGCCCTGGCGCAGCAGCGGGCGGGTATCCTTGCGGGCGGTGCGCTCGACCAGCGTATCGACGTCGGCGTCGAGCCAGACGGTAATCGCCTTGTCCAGGATCAGCGCACGGGTTTCGGCATTGACGAAGGCGCCGCCGCCAGTGGCGATTACCTTGCGTTCACCGTCCAGCAGCCGGGCGATAACCCGGCGTTCGCCATCGCGGAAAGCCGCTTCACCGTGGCGTTCGAAGATTTCGGAAATGGAAAGCTGGGCGGCGGCCTCGATCGCTTCATCCGCATCGACGAAAGGCAAGTGGAGCAGGGTGGCGAGGCGGCGGCCAATGCTGGACTTGCCTGTCCCCATCATCCCGACCAGCACGACCGGGCGATCGATCCGCCGTGCCAAGGCGGCAAGATCGGCATTCGAAAGGTCGGTTTCGTCATGGTCCATTGCGGCCCTGCCTATAGTTGGGCTAACCGGGGGCGCAAGTATCGGACTGGGTTCGGGGAAGAATGGCAACTGTGGCGATGAAGGTGCGCAAGGGATGAAGCGTAATGTCGCCCTCTTGGCGCTGGGTTCGGCGCTGGCGCTGAGCTCGGCGCTGGTCCTGGCGCAAAACGCGCCCGAATCATTGCTGCCGCCCGGTTTTGACAAGCCGCGTCCGGCGCCCTCGCGCGCGGCCACTCCGCCGGCGCGGCCCGCACCGGCCCCGGTACCGGTCACGCGCGGCAGTGCATCCGGCAGCAGCAGCGCGTCGAGCGTAGCCGTGCCCGTGGTGCAGCAGGTGCCCGCTGCCACATCAGCTTCGGCTGCCCCGGGCCTGCCCGCCGGGGTGCGGATCCCCACCCTGCAAGAGCTTGAGGCGATGTCGCCCGATGAGCTGGATGAGCTGCTGGGCCTGAAGCCGCGCTCTGACATGCCGCCCGCTGCGCGCCGCTCGCTGAAGCAGGTGGGCGTGCTGGCCGATTACGAAGGCGGCCTGCCTGCCGGATCGTTGGCGCGGCAAAGCGGGGCGCTGGTTCGGGCCACGCTGGATGGGAACAAGGGACAGCTGGTGTCGCGCTGGGGGCATATCCTGTTGCGCCGGGCGCTGGCATCGCGGCTGGATGCGCCGCAGGGGATGAACCCGGCCGATTTTGCTGCGGCGCGTGCCGCGCTGCTGGTCCGGATGGGTGAGGGCGAAGTGGCCCGCGCCGTGGTGCAGGATGTCGATGCCGGCAACTATACCGACAGCCTGACCCGCGCCGCCTTGGATGCCTATGCCTTTACCGCCGACATCACCGGGATCTGCCCGGCGGT
>JBEEIN010000089.1:0-2625 GCA_041169825.1 Pseudomonadota bacterium | reverse complement strand
GCCAGCGGTTCGATCACGGCCTCGCCCCAGCCGGCCGCAGCCAGAAATGCTTCGAGTCCCTCGGGAAGTCTCACGTCCATCCCGGACGCCCTAGCCAATTCGCCCCCGGCTCGACAATCGCCGTCCGCTCCGTTTCCGCAGTTTCGATGGCGATCGAAAGGCAGCCGGGCTCGTGGGCAAAACCGCCGGCATGATCGGGCCACTCCGCAATCAACGCTGCACCCTCGCGGTAATCGTCCAGCCCGATCTCGTCGGCCTCTTCCGGCCGTTCCAGCCGATAGAAGTCAGCATGGACCAGCGGCAGGCGCACCGCCGGCGGATCATAGGTTTCGATGATCGCAAAGCTGGGCGAAGGCACCTCGCCCTGATGCCCCAGCGCGGCGATGATCGCGCGGGCCAAAGTGGTCTTGCCCGCGCCCAGTCCGCCGGTCAGCGCGACCACGTCACCCGGCCGCAACGCGGCAGCAATCCGCGCGCCCAGCGCCTCGGTCGCGGCTATGTCGGGCAGTGGAACCCTCACGGCAGATCAATGATCGCTGCGGTGCCCTGCCCCGGCTCTGACAGCAGTTCCAGCGTCCCGCCGTGCGCCTCAATCAACTGGCGTGCCAGCGGCAGGCCGAGGCCCTGGCGGCGCTCCACCGCCTTGCCATCGGCGGACAGCTTGATCCCCTCCAGCGCGCGGGCCAGCGTGGGCGCATCCATGCCCGGGCCATTGTCGGAAATGACAATCCGCGCGCGCCCCTTGCGACCAGAAAGCTCAACCAGCACCCGTCCGCCGCGCGGCGTGGCGGCAATGGCGTTATCCAACACGTGGCCGATCGCCCGCGCCAGTCGGCGGGCATCGCCGGTGATCCGGCCGACGCCCTTGTCCCCGCGCAGGTCGAGCGTCAGCCCGGCCTCGACAATGCGGTTGGCGCGGTCCTCCACCAGCTTGGTGACCAGCGGATAGAGCTCAACCTCCTCGCTCACCAGGGGCAGCAGCCCGGCTTCGCTTTGCGACAGGTCGAGCACGGACTCGATCTGCTCGCCCAGCCGTTCAACCGAAGCCAGGATTGCGGCGACATATTCGCGGCCCTGCGGTGAAAGCTCGCCGCCCAGCCCGTGCTCCAGCAATTCCGCAAAGCCGCCGATCGAGGTCAGCGGGGTGCGGAATTCATAGCTCATGTTGGCGAGGAACCGGGTCTTCAGCGCATCGGCCTCTTCCAGCGCGGCGGCGCGCTGTTTCAGCGCCTCTTCAGCCTTCTGGCTGTCGGTGATGTCGAGCACGGTCAACAGACTGTTGCCATCGGGCAGCGGCACCCCGGCAAATTCCAGCGTCCGCCCATCGGCCAGCAAGGCCCGCCCGCCGGTCTGGCGGCGATCCAGCGTGGCGGCGCGAACCACGTCACCCACGGTCTTGACCCGCTCTGGCTTTTTGAGCCGCGCGGCGATCCGTTCGAGCAGGGCATCGATCCGCGGGTGGCCGTCCAGCAGCCGGTCATCCAGCCCCCAGTCGGCCGCGAACCGGCGGTTCCACAGCTGCAGTTTGCCGTCGGGCGCAAAGACCGCGATCGATTCAAACAGACTGTCAAAAGTCGCCGTGCGGGTGCGGAGCAAGGTGTCGCGGTTGGCCGAGAGGCGCAGCTGCTCGGTCCGGTCCTCGGCAATCAGCAACAGTCCGCCATCGGGCAGCGGCTGCGCCACCACGCGCAGGTGCGTGCCATCGGCCAGGGTCCAGGCCTCTTCCTGCGCCGCACTGGCCAGGAACCATTCGGCCTTCTCGCGCCGCCAGGCGGGGAAATCGCGCGCCTCAGGCACGCGGCCGCCGTCACGGGCCAGGTCAAGCAGCCGCTCGAACGGCGAAGGATCAACCAGAACGGCGGGCTTAAGCCCAAAGATTCGCAGAAACGGCTGGTTGGCAAAGGTCAGCTGGCGGCGTGCGTCAAACTGCGCCACCCCGGCCGAAAGCTGATCAAGCATCGAGCGCTGGGCATTGCGGAAAGCGCGGAAATCGCGGCCAAGCTGCTCCATGTCTTCGATGTCCACGGCATAGCCCGCAACCCCCTCCTGCCCGAGCGGCAGATCGGACACACGCAGCGAGCGCCGCTCCCCCTTGATGGTCGCCGCAACGATCCGCTCAATCGGCAGGTTCTTGCCCGCGGCCTGCAGCGCAACCTGCTTGGCAGACAGGCCATCGACATTCTCGACCAGCTCCACCCCGTCAGCCACGACCTGTCGTGCATCATCGCCCGCCACAGCCTCAACATAGGCCGAGTTGACCAGCCGCAGCTCACCATCGGGTCCACGGAACCACATCGGCATCGGCGCCGCTTCAATCAGGCCGACCAGCGCCGCGAAATCTTCCTGCGCCCGGCGCGCTTCATCGCGCAGCTGAACCAGTTCGCTTTCGCTGTCGGAAAAATCGAACACCCAGACCAGCGCCGCGCCACCCGGCGAAATCTGCGGATCGGCCAGGTGCCCGCGCAGCGCCAGGCTGCGCTTCGATCCCTTGGGGGTGATCACCATGCGGAATGGGTTGGCCGTGCGCTGGCAGCGCCGCACCGCATCAGTCAGTTCGCGCAGCTGTTCATCAGTCAGGCCGCCGCCGCCGCCATCGATCCGGCCACCGTCCAGTTCGGTAAGGAA
>JBEEIN010000088.1:0-3304 GCA_041169825.1 Pseudomonadota bacterium | reverse complement strand
AGTCATCCTCGCCGTGGTCCGGCGCCATGTGCACCAGGCCGGTACCGCTGTCGGTGGTGACGAAATCGCCCGGCAGCATCGGCCGCGGCTTGGCGAAGAACCCGCCCAGCGCGTGCATCGGGTGGCGGACGACGGCGCCCGCAAGAGTGCCCGACTTGAGAGGGCCAAAGCCCTTGTCGACGCTCTCCTTGCCGAGACGTTCGAGAAGCGCTTTCTCCAGCGGTAGCGCATAGATCAGACGGCGACCGTCGATTTCCGAAACAACGTATTCAACCTCAGGGCCGTAAGCGATGGCCTGGTTGGTGGGAATCGTCCACGGTGTCGTTGTCCAGATTACGGCGTAAGCACCCACAAGCGAGGGCTCGTTCGGGCATTCCGTGATCTCAAACGCCACGTCGATCTGGGTTGAGGTGATGTCCTCGTACTCAACCTCGGCCTCGGCCAGCGCGGTCTTTTCGACCGGGGACCACATCACCGGCTTGGCCCCGCGATAGAGCTGGCCGCTTTCCGCGAACTTCAGCAGTTCCGAAACGATCGTCGCCTCGGCCTGGAAATCCATCGTCAGGTAGGGATTGTCCCAATCGCCATTGATGCCGAGGCGCTTCAATTGTTCGCGCTGGGTATCGACCCAGTGCTGGGCATAGGCGCGGCATTCGGCGCGGAATTCCTCCGCCGGGACCTCGTCCTTGTTGAGCTTCTTCTTGCGGTACTGCTCCTCAACCTTCCACTCGATCGGCAGGCCGTGGCAATCCCAGCCGGGCACATAAGGCGCATCCTTGCCCAGCAGGCTCTGCGTGCGCACCACCATGTCCTTGAGGATGTGGTTCAGCGCATGGCCGATGTGCATGTCGCCATTGGCATAGGGCGGGCCATCGTGGAGCACGAACTTCTCACGCCCGGCACGCGCCTCGCGTAGCTGCTTGTACAGCCCGCTTTCAATCCAGCGCACCAGAATGCCGGGCTCCTTTTGGGGCAGGCCCGCCTTCATGGGGAATTCGGTCTTCGGCAGGAAGACGGTGTCTCGATAGTCGCGCGCTTCAGTCATAGCGTGCCGCCGTTAGAGCAAAGCCGCCAGCCGCGCCAGTCCCGGCTGCGCGGGCATGATCAGGCCAGCAGCTTCCGTGCCTGGTCGCAATCGACCAGCATTTGCCGGGTCAGCGCATCAAGGCTGTCGAATTTCGCTTCGGGCCGCAGGAAGTGATGGAAGGCCACCTCGATTTCCTGCCCGTAAAGATCGCCCGACCAGTCAAAGAAGTGCGGCTCAAGCAGTTCCTTGGGCGGATCAAAGCTGGGGCGGATGCCCAGGTTGGCCGCGCCATGCAGCTGGGTGCCGTCGGCCAGTTGCGCGGAGACGGCATAGATCCCGTAATGCGGGCGCAGATAATTGCCGAGCGGCAGGTTGGCGGTAGGAAAGCCGATCGTCCGGCCCACCTTGTCGCCATGCTGGACCACGCCGCGGATCGCGAAGGGGCGGGTGAGCAGGCGGGTTGCGGTTTCGCAGTCTCCGGCCTTCAACGCCTCGCGAATGCGGCTGGAGGAGACCACCTCGCCGTCCAGCATGACCGCGCCGACCGCACGAGACGAGAGGCCCAGTTCGGCGCCGCGGGTCTTGAGCAATTCGATATTGCCGCCGCGCGCCTTGCCGAAGGTGAAGTCCTCACCCGTGACCACGCCGGCCGCGCCGAGCCGCTCGACCAGCAGCTTGGCCATGAAATCCTCGGCCGTGGTCGAAGCAAGTTCGGCATCGAAGGCGAAGACCAGCATGGCATCGGCACCCGCGGCGGCGAACAGTTCCTGCCGTTGGTCCAGTGTGGTCAGGCGGAAGGGAGCGGCCTCAGGCTTGAAGAAGCGCACCGGGTGCGGATCGAAGGTGGCAATGATGGCCGGGCGCCCCTCTGCCCTGGCCCAGGCAATCGCCTCGCCGGCCACGGCCTGGTGGCCCAGGTGGAAGCCGTCAAAATTGCCCAGCGCGATGATCGCGCCGCGCAGGGCGTCGGGCGTGTGGTCAGAGGCAAGAAGGCGGGGGATCGTCATTGGTGCGGCTCAGTCAGGCCGATTTACGCAGCAAGGTGACGAAAGCAAACCCGGGCGAACGTCCATCTGCCGGATGCTCTTCGCGCGCAGTTTCGGTCCATTCGCCGCGATCAAAGGCGGGAAAACAGGTATCGCCATCCGGCTCGGCCGCGACTTCGGTCCATTCGATCCGGTCGGCATGGGGCAGGAACTGGCGATAGATTTCGGCCCCGCCGATCACCGCGATGTGTGGCGCATTGGCCAGGGCGATGGCTTCCTCGGGCGAGTGGGCCACTTCGGCGCCGTCCTCGGCCCAGCCGGTATCACGGGTCAGGACGATATGACGGCGACCGGGCAGCAGGCCGGGAAGCGATTCAAAGGTCTTGCGGCCCATGATCATCGGCTTCCCGGTGGTCAGTGCCTTGAAGTGCCGCAGGTCGGCCGGCAGATGCCAGGGGAGTGCGCCATCCTTGCCGATCACGCCATTGGTCGCGACGGCGACGACCAGGAACAGCTCGCGCTGCTTCACAGCGTCAGCCGCGTGACATGACCCATCTTGCGCCCGGGGCGCGCAGCGGCCTTGCCATAAAGGTGCAGGTGGTTGCGCGGGTCGGACAGGATCGGGGCCCAGTCATGCGCCTCGTCACCAATCAGGTTCCACATTTCGACCCCCCTTGCGGCCAACGCTGGATCGCCCAGCGGCAGTCCGCAGATTGCGCGGATATGGTTTTCGAACTGGCTGGTGAGCGCCCCTTCGATGGTCCAGTGGCCAGAATTGTGGACCCGCGGGGCCATTTCGTTGAACACCGGGCCTTCGGGGGTCGCAAAAAATTCGAGCGTCAGCACCCCGACATAGTCGAGCGCAGCGGCGACCTTGGCGGCGAGTTCGCGCGCGGCGGGAAGCTGCGCGGCGATGTCCGCGCCCGCAGGCACAGTCGAGCGGTCAAGAATCCCGCCCTTGTGGACGTTTTCGGCGCTGTCCCAGAACACCACCGTGCCGTCCTGCCCGCGACAGAGGATTACGCTGAATTCGGCGGTGAAGCGGACAAAGCCTTCGTAAACCAGCGGCTGGCCGGCAAGGGCCACCTCCGCGGCTTCATGTTCGGTCATGATCCGCCATTGGCCTTTGCCATCATAGCCATCGCGTCGCGTCTTGAGGATCCCGGGCGCGCCAATCGTGGCAATCGCCCGCTGCAAATCCTCCGCGGTATCGACCGCTGCAAAGGGTGCGGGCTTCCCGCCGAGGTCGGTCACGAAGCGCTTCTCGTTGAGCCGGTCCTGCGCCACTTCA
>JBEEIN010000087.1:0-11962 GCA_041169825.1 Pseudomonadota bacterium | reverse complement strand
GACGGTTGCCGTTGATTTCTGCGCGCTTCTCGTTGCGACGGATGCGCTTCTTGGCTTGCGGCGTATTGGCCATGTCAGTCCTTCTTGCGGCTGCCAGGCGCAGCCCGATTCTGGTTAGAATGTCTTACAAAATCGCGAGGCCTGAACGAGTCATGCCCGCGGAAAGCGCGGCCCTTAACCGGGCAATGGCGAATCGTCAACCGGAACCGGCTATTTCTGGCACTTGGCGCAATGCCAGGTGCTGCGTCCACCCTGCGCAAAGCGCTGGACCGGCGCCTTGCAGCGGGTGCACGGCTCGCCCGTCCGGTCATAAACGTCAAACTGCTTGGAGAAGTATCCAAGCTGTCCATCCGGTTGGGCATAGTCGCGCAAGGTGGATCCGCCGGCCTCGATCGCCTCGGCGATCACGGCCTTGATCGCCGGGACAAGGCGGGCCAGCGCCGGGCTAGAAACTTGCCCGGCCGCCTTGCGCGGATCGATCCCGGCGCGGAACAGCGCCTCGCAGACATAGATATTGCCAAGCCCGGCAACGATCCGCTGGTCCAGCAGCATCAGTTTGATCGCCGCGCCGCGCCCGGCCAGCGCCGCCTTGAGGTGCCCGGCTGTCAATTCGTCGCCCAGCGGCTCGGGCCCCATCGCGGCGAAGGTCGGCCATTGCGCAAGCGTGCTTTCATCGACCAGATCGACCGAGCCGAAGCGGCGCGGATCGTTTAGGGCCAGGACATGGCCAGAGGCCGTCTCAAGCACCAGGTGATCGTGCATGCCAATATCTTCCGGATCGATCCGCCAACGGCCGGACATGCCCAGATGGAAAACCATCGTCTGCCCCCGGTCCGTATGAATCAGGCCGTATTTGGCGCGGCGCCCAAGACCGGTAACGGTTGCGCCAGTCAGCGACTGGACCAGGTCAACGGGGAATGGGCGGCGCAGGTCGGCCCGGCGCGGCTCAACCCGGATGAGCCTTGCGCCATCCAGATAGCGCGCCAGCCCGCGCACAGTCGTTTCCACTTCAGGTAATTCAGGCATCGATTCGCTGCTAACAAGCTTTCCGCCGCGCCGAAACTACCCTAAGGGCCAGCCCCATGAGCGAACAGGTTTCCTTTGGCTACGAAGAGGTCTCTCCCGAGGAGAAGACTGAACGCGTTGGCGCGGTATTTTCAAGCGTCGCAAAAAAGTACGACGTGATGAACGATGCCATGTCGGTTGGCATGCACCGGCTGTGGAAGGACAAGTTCGTCCGCCGGGTTAAGCCGCGCCCGGGCGAACAGATCCTCGACATGGCCGGCGGCACCGGCGACATCGCCTTTCGCATGGCCGCCCAAGGCGCCCAGATCACGGTATCCGACATCAACCAGGACATGCTGGACGTGGGCATCGACCGGGCGATGGAGCGGGGCCTGGATAGCCTGGTCTGGTCGCGCCAGAATGCCGAGGAGCTGAGCTTTCCCAGCCGCTTCTTCGATGCCTATACGATCGCCTTCGGGATCCGGAACGTCACCCGGATCGACAAAGCCCTGACCGAAGCGCACCGGGTGCTGAAACATGGCGGCCGGTTTTTCTGCCTGGAATTTTCAACCACCGAATGGCCGGGCTTCAAGGAGGTCTATGACTTCTATTCGCACCAGTTGGTACCGAAGATCGGGCAGGCGATCGCGGGTGATGCCGATTCCTATCGCTACCTGATCGAATCGATCCGGCGCTTCCCGACCATGCCCGAGTTTGAGGGCATGATCCGCGATGCCGGGTTCACCAACACCAAGGTCGAACCGATCCTCGGCGGGCTGGTCGCCATTCACAGCGGTTGGAAGATTTGACCCGTCCAACCACCCATCTGCTGCGATTGCTGCGCTGGGGCCGGATCCTGGCGAAGCACGGCGCGTTGCGCGGGATCGAGCAGGATCGCAACACACCCCTGCCCGTCAAACGCCTGTTCCGGCTGGCGCGGCTGGGTACTTTCCAACCGCGCGTGCCGGACTATGCCGGAGCCTTTCAAGCAATCGGCCCGGCCGCGATCAAGCTGGGTCAGACCCTGGCCACCCGGCCCGACCTGGTTGGCGAGGAAGCGGCGCTCAATCTGCTCAGCCTGCAGGATAGCCTGCCCCCGGTGCCCTTCGCGGCAATCCGGGCAGAGATTGAAGCCAGCTTTGGCAAACCGCTCGACGCGCTGTTTGCCAGCATTGAGGAAGAGCCGGTCGGCGCCGCATCGATCGCTCAAGTCCACAAGGGTGTAACGACCGACGGCCGCACCGTGGCGATCAAGGTGCTGCGCCCCGGCATTCGCGAAAAGTTCGCGGCCGACATTCAAACCTATGAGTGGGCTGCAGCCCATCTTGAAGCGCTGGGCGGCGAAGCTGCTCGGTTGCGCCCGCGCCTGGTCATCGCCAACCTGAAGCGCTGGACCATGCGCGAGCTGGACCTGCGGCGCGAAGCGGCCTCCGCCTCCGAACTGGCCGAGGCCATGAAGGGCTACGAAGGCTATCGCATCCCGGCGATCGACTGGGACCGGACCAATGGCCGGGTCATGACGATCGAATGGATCGACGGGATTAAGATCAGTGACCGCGCCGCGCTGGAAGCGAGCGGGATCGACCTGCCGCAATTGGCCCACCGCCTGGTCATAGCTTTCCTGACCCAGGCGATCAGCCACGGTTACTTCCATGCCGATATGCACCAGGGGAACCTGTTCGTGCAGCCGGACGGGACGATTGCCGCGATCGACTTTGGCATCATGGGGCGGATCGATCGTCGCGCGCGGTTCTGGTTGGCCGAGATCCTCTATGGCCTGACCACCGGCAATTATCGCCGCGTTGCCGAGATCCATTTCGAAGCGCAGTACGTGCCCAGCTATCACTCGGTCGACGAATTCGCGACCGCGCTGCGCGCAGTCGGCGAGCCAATGCGCGGTAAGCCGGTGAGCGAGCTGTCGGTCGGGCAGATGCTGGACGGACTGTTCGCCATCACCCGCGATTTCGACATGCAGACCCAGCCGCATCTGCTGTTGCTGCAAAAGACCATGGTGATGGTCGAAGGGCTGGCGACCGCGCTGCATCCCGGCATCAATATGTGGGACGTCTCCGGTCCGTTCGTGAAGAACTGGATCCGCGACGAGCTGGGGCCCGAGGCTGCGCTGGCTGACCGCCTGCGCGAGGATACCGAGACCTTGCTGCGCCTGCCCGCGCTGGTCCGCCGTCTGGAAGAACGCTTCCCGCCCAAGGGTGGTGCGCCCGAACAGCCGCCGCTGCCGGATGTTGAATTGGTCTGGGAGCGGCCGCGTGGGCGGCCCGAGCGCGGCTGGAGTGGCTATCTGCTCGCACTCGTTGCCGGGGGTCTCGCCGTTTGGGGCGCCAGCTTGGCGGGCTGGCTCTGAAGCCATGGAGCTCGACGCGCTGATCCAGCATTTCTTCGGCACCGAAGATCCCGCCGAATTGACCGAGGCGGACTATGACCGTGCGCTGGAAAAGCTGAAGATCGCCTTTGGCGTAGAGCGGGAACCCGGTCGCAAGTTCGCGCTATGGACACTGATGGACGCGCTGGGCATTGCCCCTTTGCCGGCCGAGGCCTTTACCAAGGAACCCCAGCTTAAAGCAGCCGCCGAAGATTACCTGAAGGCTGCATTCCGCATGGAACGCTTTGGCGACCAGAGCGCCTGACCTTTACCCAAGGCATTGAAAAAGGGCGGCAAGGTCTCCCCTGCCGCCCTCCTCTTTGGTTAGCCTTCTGAGGGCCCGAAGGCCCCTGGGCCTCCTCTCCAACTCAGAACTTGGTGCCAGCCCGCAGGCCAATCGTGCGCGGAGCAATCGGCACGATGTAAGGACGCTGATAGCACTGGCCGCACTGGACAAAGCGCGATGATTGGCCGCGTTCATCCAGCAGGTTGGCAGCGAACAGCTCAACATTGAAACTGGTCCACTGGACCCCGAGCGCCAGGTTCACCGTGGTGAACGCCGGCAGTTCTCCCAGCTGCGCGGCCTGGGTGGCCCTGACGTCGCCGCTTGCCGAACCCTGGTAAGCAATGTTGATCTGGCCGTAAGGCTTCTTGTCGCCCATGTCCGCCGTGTAGCGCATCGTGCCGGTTGCCTTGAACTTCGGCGTGATCGGCAGGCGCGTGCCCGAAGGCGACTGGATCGAATTGCCAGCCCCGCTGCAGGTGAAGGTCGGATCAACCGCCGCGCAGAGGTTCTTGGTGGTCTTGGCATCGGTATAGGCACCGGAAACCTGAAGGAACAGACCGCCGCCATTATAGCTCAGATCGGCATCGACACCGCGGATGCGGGCATCGGGGCCATTCTTGATCTCGGTAAAGCTGTTCGCACCCAGATAGGAGTACTGGAAATCATTCCAGTTCTGCTGGTAGATCGCACCGTTGAAACGCAGGCCCGGAGCCAGCGTCGACTTCCAGCCCATTTCATAGTTGATCAGGAAGTCGGCACCGTATGGACCCACGTCAGCCCGGCGGTTCACGCCGCCCGGGCGGAAGCCCTTGGAAGCAGTCGCATAGACCATCAAGTCGCTGGTGGCCTTCCACGAAAGGTTGAGGCGCCAGGTCAGGCCATCATCCTTGACCCGAACCGGATCGACACCCGATCCGGTCCAGACGCCCAGGTTGTTACAGGGCGTGCCATCAATCACACCCGGGAACAACTTGACCCCCGCTGTGCCAGCCACAGAGCGCAGGCGCGCACCGGTGGTGGTGAAGCAGCCGGCCACGCCGGTGCGTGAACTGCCCGCACCGTTATAGGGGCTGTCCGAGTAATTGCCGCCCGGGTTGCGGCCAAAGCCGAAGAACCCGATCAGCGTATTGTCAAACTTGTAGCCACGCAAACCAGCGGTGAGTGTGACGTTCTGCAACAGGTCATAGCTAAGTTCGCCGAAGGCCGCATAGTCGCGGTCGACGCGTTCCTGCTTGGTCAGCCACAGCGTGCCGGGCACGCCATTGACCGAAACCTGTGGGCCGAGGTTGGCGACTTGGTAATCCTGGAAGATGTCGTTCGACTGCCGCTGGTAGAACAGGCCACCGACGAAACGCAGGGGCTTGTCTGCCGTCGAAGCGACACGCAGTTCCTGGCTCAGCTTCTTGAAGTGATCGCGGCCGATCACCTTTTGGCGCGGGTCGATGTTGCGGCCCAGCGAGTCGAGGAAATAGAAGTAACCGGCCAGACCGCCGGACGAGGCATAGAGCGAATCATAGGCTTCCGAATAGTCGGTGTAATCGCTCGAACCGTCCCGCTTGCGGTCCAGATAGGCGCCGGCATAGGTCACGTCCCAACTGCCCAGCTTGCCTTCGATCGTCAGGGCCGCCTGGACCCACTTGTCGTTCAGGTATTCGGGCGCAAAACGCTGCAGCTGCAGATCGCCAACGCTGGGGTCATAAGCATAAGAGCCCTTGCTCTTCATGTTCTGATAGGTAACCGCCGGGGTCACCGTCCAGCTATCGTCCAGATCCACCTTCAATGCGGCGCGGGCGCCGTAGGTTTCGGTGGTGTTATAATTCTCCGCAACGAAGGCGGTGTTGTTGACGCAGAACCCACCCGGCTGCGGCAGGAAGCAACGACGACCGGCAACGTTATCAATGTATCCGGCATCGCGTTGATAGAACCCGACCACGCGCAGCGCGGCGCTGCCACTCAACGGCGCGTTAATCATGCCATCGAACTTGCCGCCTGTCCCGCCGCTCTTAACGGTGTTGATCTCGCCATCAACCGAACCTTCAAAGCCCGCGGTGCTGGGCTTGTTGGTGATGATGCGGATCGTACCGGCCTGCGACGAAGCCCCGTAAAGCGTTCCTTGCGGGCCCGAGAGGCTCTCGATCCGGGCGATGTCATAAATATGGACATCAAGGTTGCCGCCGATCGTGGTGACCGGCTGTTCGTCAAGGTAAACGCCGACCGAAGGCAGCGAGCCCGAGTGGTTGCCATCGCCGCCCGAGGCGACGCCACGCATATAGACCACGTTGGTGCCGGGGGTGCCGCCCGACTGGAACGAGACGGACGGAAGCTGCTGGGCATAGCCCTTGAAGTCGGAAATGTTCAGCTGTTCCAGCTTGGCAGTGCCCAGCGCCTGAATCGAAATCGGGACGTTTTGGAGGTTTTCCGAACGCTTTTGCGCGGTCACCACGATTTCGTTGGCGTCAACCTCATCAGCAGCCTGCGCCATCGCCGGAACGGCGCTGAGCGCAGTTGAAGCTAGGAGAAACGCACCCGCAGTGCGACGAATAGTAAATGCCATGGATACCCCATCCAATACGACCCATTGCGGGGTGTGAATTCTACGAAGCCTTTGGTCAAGCAAAAGCCCGCTAGAAAATCGCCAATCGCCCGCGCTGGTGACAGAATTACCACGCACCCGGATTGTCAGGATAGGCCGTCAGCACCGGCCCCAGTGCCGTCTTCAAGGGCCCAAGCCAAGGCTCGAATGGCAGGTGCGCCTCGGTCCCTTCACGGAAGATCGGACGCCGCACCTGTTCGGAACTGGGGGTGCGGACCGCCCGCTCGGTCCGGTGGAATTCAAGGCAGGCTGGCTCGAAAGCCAGGCCGCAATAGTCCAGCAGTGCGCGTACTTCGGCTTCGGTATCGTCAACCATCCGTTCGTAGATCACGCGGTGGACCCGGCCGGGCTGAACCCGGTCGAGGTGCGCCATCAACCGGACATAGTCGGCGTAATAGCGCCCCATGTCTTCAAGGCTGTAAGCAAAGGCCTGCCCCCGCGCGAAGTGCTGCTTGAAGTTGGAGAAGCAGCACCCCAGCGGATGGCGCCTGGCATCGACGATCTTCGCCCCCGGCAGCGCCAACATGATGAACACCGTGTGCATCCAGTTGTTTGGCAGCTTGTCGATAAAGAATGGCCGCTCGGTCTTGCGCTGGATGCGGGTCCGCTTGAGGAACTCCTCACCGCGCCGGGCAAGCTGCTCGCCCGTCAAGCCCGGCAGGCTCAACGGATAGTTAGCCTCACGTCGGGCCAGTGCAGGGATGTCCGGCAGTTCCGTCGTGCCTTCAACCTGGCTGTGGCTTGAGAGGATTTGCTCGACAAGGGTTGAACCCGCGCGCGGCATGCCGAGGACAAAGATCGGGTCAGGCGCATCGCAACCCTGCCCGGCCCGCGCGGCAAAAAATTCCGGCGTCGCGATCTCGATCAGCCGATCAACGAAGCGGCTGGTCTCGTCCGCGTCATAGTCCAGCTCGGTCCGCCGCAAGGCGTTGCCGGCGGAATAATGGGCAAAGCTTGCCTCGGCCTCTCCCCGATCTTCCAGCGCCTTGCCCAGCGCGAAATCGAGATGAAAGCGATCCTCGTTGGCTACCCCGCCCTGGCCGAGCGCCGTTTGCATAGCCGCGATGTCGGCATCATTGAACTTCACGGTCTTCAGGTTGGCCAGGCTCCACCACGCCTCGCCCAGCGTAGGCATCAGCGCGATCGCCTTGCGATAGGCGGCAATGCCGTCGTCCAGCCGCCCCACCGTCTTGAGCATATGACCGAAGCTCATCCAGACCCGCGGCTGGTTGGGCGCCTGTTCCAGCACGCGTTCGTACAGCGTGATTGCCTCGTCAAACTCACCGATCCGGCCCAGCGCCGCCGCCTGAAGGTTGGCATGGCCGGGGTTGTCCGGCTCTTCCTCAACCACCCGATTAAGCTCGGCAATGGCTTCGGCGGGACGGTTTTGGCGATAGAGCACCAGCGCGAGGTTGGCCCGGGCCGGGGTGAAGGCCGGGGCCAGTTCCAATGCGCGGCGCAGCAGGTTTTCAGCATCGACATAGCGACCGATCCGCCCGGCCAGCTCGGCAAACAGGCGGATGGCGAAGACGTCGAGCGGATCGTCCTTGAGGTGCGCACGCAGCAGGGGCTCAGCCACTGGCAGGTCGTTCTCGTTCATGGCCATGGCGGCCTGGATCAGCCGCGGGTGATAGCGCCCGGCGCGCGCCAGCCAGGATTGGGTCGTGACAGTGCTCATGCCGTGCCCAAGAAACATGGTGACGCGACGCAATCAAGCGATAGTCTGGGCTGGGAAGGGGATAAGCGATGCGCGAGGACAATCGTCCGTTCGGAATCTGGACCGCCGCCGCACTGGTGGTGGGCTCGATGATCGGGGCCGGCATCTTTGTACTGCCGGGCCAACTGGCACCATTTGGCTGGACGGGCGCTGTCGCCTGGCTTGCGGCCGGCCTCGGCGCAATGGCAATTGCCCTGGTCATTTCCGACCTGACCACCGCCATGCCAGAAGAACCCGGCCTAATCGCGATCTGCGGGCGGGTGATCGGTCCGCTCGCAGGGGTGTTGCTGGGCTGGTCCTATTGGATCAGCCTGTGGTGCGCCACGGCCGTCGTCGCGACAACGGCGACAAGTTACCTCGGCGCGCTATGGCCTGCGATCAGCGCCACGCCTTTGCGCACCGCACTGTCCGGCAGCGTGATTGTTCTTGCCATCACGGCTTTGAATCTGCGCGGTGCGCGGGCTGCCGGTCAATTTCAGGTCGTCACCACCGTACTCAAGCTGCTGCCCCTTGTTGCCGTCGTTGCGATCCTTGCGGGCCTGGCCGCGCAGGGCGGAGTGCAATTCTCGGTCGACAGGCATCCGCCCTTCGCGATGGGCCAGCTCACTCCGGCGCTCACTCTGGCCTTCTTCGCTATCCTCAGTTTCGAAACCGCCAGCATGGTAACCGAACGCGTGCGCGATCCGGCGCACAACGTGGTTCGCGCCACCCTGATCGGCCTTGCAGCAACGGTCGCGCTCTATGTGTTGGTCTGCATGGGGATTATCATGGCGCTGCCAACCGAAGCCCTTAACGCCTCATCGGCACCGGTTGCTTACTTCGTTGAGCGTTTCTGGGGTACCTGGGCGGGTAGCGCTGTCGCCGTGCTCACCGCGGTTTCGGGCATCGGCTATGTCAACTCTGCAATCCTGCTGCAGGGCGAGCTGCCACTCAGTGCGGTTCGGGGCGGGATGATGCCGGGTTGGGTCGCACCAACCAACCGGCACGATGTGGCCGTGGCGCCGATGGCCCTGGCCAGCCTGTTTTCGGTTACCCTGATGATCGGCGGGGCAACCGGGATCGGGGCCAAGTTGCTGGACTTCATGCTGCGATTGACCACCGCAGCTGCGATCTGGATCTACATCGGCGTGGCGGTCAGCGCACTGATACTGGGCCGCCGCCAGATCATGGCGGCGATCAGCATCACGTTCTCGCTGTGGGTGCTCTACGGCGCGGGATTGGAGGCCGGCGGGCTGGGGATCGTGCTGATCCTGCTGGGCTTTCCGCTTTACCTTGCCGCGCACCGCTTCAGCTTCGCAAAAGCTTCCTGATCAGCGGGCGATCGGCCAGGATCGCCTGGGCCGCATTATGGCCTGGCGCGCCGGTCACCCCGCCGCCGGGATGGGTGCCGGCACCGCACATGTAGAGCCCCTTGATCGGCCCGCGATAGTCGCCATGCCCCAGCACGGGGCGCGCGGCCCAGAGCTGATCAAGTCCCATCGAGCCATGCATGATGTCACCGCCGATCAGGCCGAACTTGCGCTCAAGATCCAGCGGCGAGTGAATCTGCGTAGCGATCACGCTCTGCTTGAAGTTGGGTGCGTGGTCATTGACCGTATCGATGATCAGATCGGCCACCTTGTCGCGATGCTTGTCCCAGTCCACCGCCGGATCGAACTGCTGGCAGAACAGGCTGGCGACATGCTGGCCCGGAGGGGCCAGGCTATCATCGACCGTGCTGGGGATCATGATCTCGACAATCGGTTTCTTCGACCAGCCGTGTTGCTGGGCATCGATGAATGCCTGATCCATATAGTCCATGCCGGGGGCGATAATGATCCCGGCGGTGTGGTGTTCACCCTGCTGCTTGCCCGGCAGAACCGAAAAGTCCGGCAGTTCTGACAGGGCAACATTCATCCGGAAGGTGCCCGAACAGGTCTTGTAGCCCTTGATCCGGCGCTGGAAGTCTTCATCGAGATCGCTCTGGTCAACCAGCTGGCGATAAAGCAGCGCCGGACCGGCGTTGGAGGCGACGATCGGCGCGACAATTTCCTCGCCGCTTTCCAGTTTGACGCCCTGGACCTTGCCATTGTTGACCAGCACCTGCGCGACGGGGGCCTCGAGGCTGATCTCAACCCCCTGATCAGCGCAGGCCTTGGCCATCGCCTGGGTAATCGCGCCCATCCCGCCAACCGAATGGCCCCAGGTGCCCAGCTTGCCGTTCACTTCTCCGAACACGTGGTGCAGCAGGACATAGGCTGAACCGGGCGTTGAAACCCCGGCATAGTTGCCGACCACGGCATCAAAGGCAAAGGCGGTCTGGACATAGTCATGCTCAAACCAGCCATCGAGGAATTGGCGCGCCGACTTGGTGAAGATGTCGAGCAGGTCGCGCTGGACCGAGAGGTCGAGGTTGGCCATCGGCCAACCTTGCTTCGCGGCCGCGATCAGCGATGACAGGCCGCCGCCGACATTCGGCGGAATCTGCATGCTGAGATCGCGCAATACGTTGGCCACCTTTTCCAGCGCCGCGTCGTAGCGGGGGTAAGCCTCGGCATCCTTTTTGGAGAAGCGGGCGAATTCCGCCTCGGTCCGACCGGCACCGCCGCCCAGCTTCAGATAATCGTTTTCAAACGGGAAGAAGTTGCTGATCGTCCGCTCGATCACGCGATAGCCGTAATCGTGCAGCCGCATGTCTGCGATCACCTGCGGGCGCAGCAGGCTGACCGTGTAGCTGGCGGTGGAATTGCGAAAGCCGGGATGGAATTCCTCGGTCACCGCCGCGCCGCCCACCACGTGCCGCCGTTCCAGCACCCGCACCCGCATGCCTGCCCGGGCGAGGTAGAAGGCGCAGGTCAGGCCATTGTGCCCGCCGCCAATAATCAGCGCGTCGTAAGTCTTGGTCATTGCTTGCTCCAGCCCGGTGCGGGCGCGAAAGGTTGGCGGGCTTCGGGGATCAGCGCGCGGATCTTGCGGGCAAAGCTGCGCAGGCAGACTTCGCTCTTGCCGATCGGACCGTTGCCATAGGTCCGGCTTTGCATGCCCTGTTGGACGCGGGTGATCAGCCAGGTGTCCTCGGCATTGACCACGCGGTTGATCCGCCAATTGGCATAGCGCGCCAGCTTCATCTCACGCCTGCTATCAGGCAGGGCATAGGCCACTTCCCGCAGCAGACACTCGGTCGGCGAAATCGGCAGCCACTGCATGAAATCGATCTGGTCGGCATAGATGTCGAAGGCCATGTTCGGCCACAGCTTGTAATAGAGCCAGCGACCGTGCGCTTCCTCGGGCAGGTGGCCCACCCGCGGTAGGTGGGTGCGATAGAAGCGTTCCCAGAAGTTCTGCTTCTCGTTCTTCACCACATCGCCATAGAGGCGGTCAGCCCAGCCGTGCGCCTCGATCCGATAGGTCTTGCCGACCAGCCGCGTCAGGCCATCGTGGGCGACCGGGATGTGGAGGTTGTCGGAATAGTTATCGCCAACGTTTTTCCAGTTCACGTCACGCGGGCGCAACCGGACGGGGGCCATCCGCTCCATCTCGGCAAAACGGTACTGGCTGACCTCGGCCTCGAACGGCGCCATCATTTCTCCCACGGAGGGGAAACCGCCGGGCGCCAGGTTGACGAAGATGAAGCCATGCCAGGTCTCTGTCGCGACCGGGACCAGCCCGTTTTCTGCAAGCTTGAGCGCCGGGTATTCACTCTTCATCGGCACGCCGGAAAGGCGTCCATCGGTCTCAAAGGTCCAGGCGTGATAGGGGCAGACCAGCTTCTTCGCACAGCCCATCGGCCCTTCGACCAGCCGCATCGCGCGGTGGCGGCAGACATTGGTAAAGGCGCGCACCGCGCCGTCATCGCCGCGGATCACGATCACGCTTTCGCCCAGGTAATCGATCGTCTGGTAATCACCCGGCTTGGGGATCTCGTTCACATGACAGACGATCTGCCACGATGGGCGGATCACCCGCTCCATCTCCAGGTCAAAGAACTCGCGGTCATGATAG
>JBEEIN010000086.1:0-4815 GCA_041169825.1 Pseudomonadota bacterium | reverse complement strand
GCACCAGCATCGCCTGGGTGTAGTTGAGCGTGAACAGCTCCTTCAGCTTCGGGATAATCACATCGTTCAAGGACGTGATCCCGCCAAAGATGAAGAACAACCCCATCACGAACAGCTGAAGCTGCGGCGCGTCAATGTAGTCAGCCTTGTTCGGCGCCGCTGCGCTGCCTTCGGTTGTGATTGCCACCCCAGTCTTCCTCTCAGGTTATGGTCCAGCGCAGAGCCGGGAATTCAGAATGAGCAGTCTGCTCCGGCCGGCATGGCCTGACGCGACACTGCCGCGATCTGCAGTTTCAGCGGTCCGCTGGAGGTTATCGCCAGCGACTGGCCCAGCCCGGGGGCACAGGCATCGGTGATGATCATTTCGCGCCAGCCCTTCCCCGCGCTCAGCGCCAGCTGGCGGGTGATGTCGAACGTGGTCTTGCCAAGCGTCAGCTTGACTGGCGCTGGCGGCTGATCAGGCAGGAAATAGCTGATCCGGAAGGCACCCGAACCGGACTGGCGATGGGCGAAGGATAAGGTTGCACCGGGGGCAAAGGTGATCTCGCGGGCATCCTCCTGCCGCTTACGATCGATCCCGCGGGCCGCAATCCCGCCGGCCCGGCCGCGCAGGTTAGGCAAAGGTGCGCCATCGCCCGTGATCACCGTGCCCGGGGCCAGCTTGCCGTCCACGAACCAGTCAGTCGCAGGGGACCCGTTAAGGTAGGCGCAGGTCTCATCGAGCTTGGCAACCGTAGTGCGCTCACCCAGGTTGAGTCCGTAACCGAGATTGAACAGCGCGCCTTCCGGTCCGTTGACCGGCTTGCCATCGCAGCTGGCCGGCCAGCTGAACGAGAGCCGCCCCGTTGCGGGACGCTTGCCAAACAGGACGTCGGCCACCCCGGCGCCTTCGCTGCCCGGCAGCCAGGCGGCAACAAAGGCATCGGCAGCGTTGATCTCGCGGTTCATCCACAGCGGCCGGCCCGAAAGGAACACGGCCACGGTGGGCACGCCCGCCGCCTTGAACTTGCGCAGCAGGGTCAGGCCTTCCTCGTCGGTGAAGACGGCGTTCTTCCGGTCGCCTTCGAATTCGGCGTAAGGCTCCTCGCCGAAGACCACCACGGCGACATCGGGCTTGGCGGCATAGCTGCCGTCAACCGACAGCGTGGCCGATCCGCCCGCCGCCTCGGCCGCTTGCTTCAGGCCGGCCCAGATCGAGGTAGCACCAGGAAAATACTTTTCGTTGGTCAGCTCCAGCCCGCCCTGCCAGGTCAGGGTCCAACCTCCGGATGCTTGGGCAACGCTGTCGGCAGCGCGGCCGGCGACCAGGATCCGCCCCCCTGCTGCCAACGGCAGTATGCCATTGTTCTTGAGCAGAACCTGCGACTTGGCGACCGCTTCACGGGCGACCGCGCGGTGCTGGGGCGAACCAAGCAGCGCGAAATTGCCACCATGGGGCCGCAGCGAGGGCTTGACCGCGCCCGCATCAAGCAGGCCAAGCCGCAACTTCATGTGCAGCACACGAGCCACGGCCTCGTCCAGCCGCGCCATCGGGATCGTCCCGTCCTGCACCTGGCGCATCAAGTTGGCATGTAGCGCGCGCCAATCGTCGGGCACCATGTACATATCAAGGCCGGCAAGCAGCGATTGCGCGCAGTTATCGACCTTGCACCCGGCGACCTGGCCGTGGGCATTCCAGTCCCCCACGACCATGCCCTTGAAGCCGAATTCGTCGCGCAGAACACCGGTCAGCAAATCGCGGTTGCCGTGCATCTTCACCCCGTTGATCGAGTTGAAGCTGGCCATGATGCTTTCCACGCCCGCAGCGATCGCGGCAGGATAGGGCTTCGCATGGATGGCCTTCAGTTCGGCAATATCACCGCTGACATCGCCCTGGTCGACCCCCTGGGTCGTGCCACCATCGGCGAAGAAGTGCTTTGCCGTGGCGATCACCCGATCACCGCCCAGGTGTTCCGGCGTGCCGGCTTTGCCCTGCAGCCCCTCGATCAACGCCGCGCCCAGGCGGGCAACGATATCGGGATCCTGCGAATAGCTTTCATAAGACCGGCCCCAGCGGCGGTCCCGCGCAACTGCTATAGTGGGCGAGAAGTCCCATTCGATCCCAGTCGCGCGCATTTCCAGCGCAGTCGCCGCACCGATCCGGCGGACCAGATCAGCGTCGCGGGTCGCACCAAGACCGACGTTGTGTGGGAAGATCGTGGCACCGATGACGTTGGCGTGGCCGTGAACGGCATCGGTACCCCAGATCGCCGGAATGGCCGGCTCGCCACCCGGCAATGGCTTCGTCGAAGCGTCCCACATCTCATCAGCCAGCTTGAGCCACTGCGAAGCCGGCGCAAATTCGTCACCGTATGGTCCGCCATTGCCGCCGTTGAGATAGCTGCCGAAACGATACCGCTCCATGTCAGCGGCAGTGAACGAATTGATCTGCGGTTGAATCAACTGCGCAACCTTGCGCTCAAGGCTCATGCGAGCAAGCAGATTGGAAATGCGCGCATCTTCGCTTTGCGACGCAGATTGTGAAACCGATTGGGGAGCGGTGGATGCAACCGATCCTTGTGCACAGCCCGCCGCCAACATGAAGCCAGCAACTGTCAGCATCCCGATACGCATTGAACCCTCTCAACCAGACCCTCTTGTGAACGTTCTCATTCGCACAGGCAGGGAAGCGAAGTCAAGCCGCGGCCTCAGCTAGCGGAGGGCATGTTCCGCAGCAACAGGCCAGCAGCTAAGGACAGGACCGCAAGCAAGCCGAACAAGGCCGGAAAACCTGCCCATGGAACAAGCGCCATGGTTAACCACGGCATGACCAGCGAAGGCGCCGTATTGGCCAGGTTGAACAACCCAAGGTCGCGGGCGCGACGGTCAGGTTGGGGCAGGATGCGAAGCGTTTGTGCCGAATGCAGCGCCAGGAACATCGCGCTGGACAATCCAAAAAGGCCATAGGCCAGCATGGCACCCATCTTGTCAGGCGCCAGCGCCATGCCAACAAGCCCGAATGCGGAAATAAACGCACAGGCTTGAAGTGGCGCTATCGGCCGCCCCCGTCGATCTGACCAACCACCGACCAGCAAGGCCAGCGGAGCAGAAACCAACAGGATCAGGCTAAACAATCGCGCGGTCTGATTATCGCTTACCGACGGATCCAAACTGATCAGCCATAAGAACAGATAGGCGAACAGCGTGGCTTCAGCGACCTGGACAAAAAGCCGGGCGAGCCACATCCGCATGACCGGACTGTGCGACGGTTGGTCACGAAGATTCTCGGACCTTTTACCCGATCGCAAGGCCTGCATTGGCGCGCCGAAAAGCAAGACAGGAAGCACGCAACCCGCCACAATTGTCGCGACCAAAATCAATCTGACAGTTCCACCCGCCAGGCCTGGAACCGTAACCAAGGCTCCGGCAAGGGCGCCTAGCCCGGGTGCAAAGGCCATCAATCCGCCGAGCATTCCCTTTTGGTTGTCGGGGACAACGTCCCCTGCCCAGGCCGCGAGCGGGCCAAGCATCATGTTCAGCCCGAGCTGCCAAACCACAATGCTCACTACCAGGGTCGGTAGACTATTCATCTGTCCGATCACCGGCAACATGACGCAGGACAGCACCAGTCCGCCGACGATCCAGCCGCGACGGTTGCGGGTTATGTCGCTGAGATAACCGAACAGAATACCTGCCAGGCTGGCAGCAATTGCTCCGATCAGCGCAATATAGGCCAGCCAATCTACGCCAGCGGTCTTGCCCGCCAGTCCGGCGACCTGAACCGGCAAGAGAATGCTAAGCAAAGGAACATAGCCGATCGTACCGCCTGCCCAGGCCAGCGCGTACAGCAGAATGAACCGGTTCAGCGTCCTATGCGATTCAGGCACTCTTCGCGCCTGTCAAAGAAGCGACCGATTCACGCACGAAGATGCTGGCCCGAACGACCGTCAAGGTCTTTGGCGCGGCATCCCCTTTTTGGGCAGCAATCAGCAACTCGACCGCCTTCGATGTTGTTGCGGCAATTGGTTGATCAACAGCAGTCAGCGGCGGCTGGGTAAAGTGAACCAGCGGGGTATTGTCGAAACTTATCAACGAAAGCTGATCCGGGACAGCGATGTCCAGGCCTCGTGCCACTTCAAGCGTCGCGAGCGCCATCTGGTCATTGCTGGCGATGATTGCCGTAGGACGGTCTGCCTGGTCGAGCAGTTTGCGAGCGGCCGCTTCACCCGAAGCATAGCTAAAGTCGCCTTGCGCGAGCAGGCCAACTGTCGATGCACCAGCTGCAGCCATGGCCTGGTTCCAGCCATCGACACGCCAGCCGCTCAGAGCATATTCGTTTGACCCCGAGATGAAGCCAATCCGGCGATGCCCGCGCTCCAGCAAATATTCAGTGGCCTGCCGCGCCGAACCTTCGTCATCCATCGACACTGGAATGCCTGCCCCATTCTGTACCGATCCGATGCGGGCAAAGGGAATCTTCTGGTCTGCGAGAAAATTGACGATTTGCGGGTTATCAGAATGCGGCGGGGTCAGGATGATGCCATCGGGCTGAAGCGCGGCGATCGCCGCCAGCAATTCACGCTCGACATGGTCGGAATGGGTGTCGACCAGTTCGAAGATCATCCTGTAGCCGTGCTCAGCACATTTCAGCATGCCGCCCAGCAGCATCTGGTCAACCCAGTCGGTGCCCTGCCGCGCCTGCCAGTCGGCAATGGTCCGATCACGATCATTGATCGCCAGGATCAGATAGGAACGCGATCCACTCATCCGCTGGGCCGCGATCGAAGGAACATAGCCCAGCTTGTCGATCGACGCCTGGACCCGCTCCTTCATTTC
>JBEEIN010000085.1:0-7098 GCA_041169825.1 Pseudomonadota bacterium | reverse complement strand
GCACCAGCATCGCCTGGGTGTAGTTGAGCGTGAACAGCTCCTTCAGCTTCGGGATAATCACATCGTTCAAGGACGTGATCCCGCCAAAGATGAAGAACAACCCCATCACGAACAGCTGAAGTTGCGGCGCATCGATGTGGTCTGACTGATCCGCTGCAGGCGCAACGTCGGTGGCTATCGCCATGATGGACCTCCCCAATACAATTTGCGCGGATGCTAGCAGGCTCGGCGGCAATGACGAGTGGGCGTATTCGTATTCATGCCAATGCCGGGCCAAGACTGGCGAACCTGGCTGGCTTTCGCCCAAACTTCAGCAGAATTCCGCCCTGATTGGCAGCGATACAGCTGTCACGGCAGGAACAAATCCCATAGGGGCGAGGCATGACCTACCTGCTATTCGTATCAGGACTTTCGCTTGCCATACTCGGCGTTCTGTTGTGGTGCGCACCCCGTGGTTGGCCGGATGATCAAGGCTTTCACCCGGGCGACGAACCCGCTGACCCCATCTAAGCGCCGCTGGACACCGCACAACCCAGGCGGGCGTCCCACCAAGGCACTTGGCTTAGGCCAAACATAATGAGGTCAGCAGTGTCCCTAGCGGCGGCGGACCGCGTGCATTTCCCAGCTGGAAGCAAGATAGCGCGACATTTGCTCAAGCGCTTCTGGCTCAAGTTCAAGCAGGGTGCGACGCTTGTCGCCTGGATCGATGGTTCGCTTGACCAGACCAGCCTCGACCAGCTGGTTGACATGCCGCAGTGCCGTCGAAAATGGCGCCTGGGTTGACGCGCAGGCACTGGAGGTTGGCACCGCTCGGCCTTGCAGCCCGGCCGCCGCCAGATCGATCAGGATATCCCAAGCCGGACCGTTCAAGATCTGCGCATCAAAGTACTTCGAGCGGATCTGGCGATCCTTCATCATTTGCGTAGCAAAGTTTTGCAGATCATCGGCAGTCGGCTTGTCTTGGCCAAAAATTTCGCGGCGCTGCGCAAACTCTGCAACCAGCGGGCCACCCGAATGCGCCAGCGCCTGCAATTGGAATACGGCCGCCAAGCGCGTCCAGCGCGCACTGGCACGTCGCAAAGCAGCAGACAGGCTTTGCAGTGACACCGGCTTTTCAAGAAAATCGATCGCGTTCGACCGCATGGCACTGATCGCGATATCGAGCGAGGTTTGCCCCGTGACGACAATCGCCAGCAATGGCCGGCTCGCCATGAATCGGTTGGACAGTTCGTCCAGCAAGGTCAGCCCGTCCATGTCGGGCATCAGAAGGTCGGTCAGGACAATCCCGATGCGCTGATCGTTGCAGATCAGCCGCAACGCTGTCGCTGCGTCGGGCGCTTGCTGGCATTGATAACCAAGGCTCTCAAGCAGTTCGGCATATTCTTCGAGGCAAATCGGATCGTCATCGACAATCAGGATATGGCATTGGACGGCAGTCGCGTCAGTCGCATTGTGCTGCAGATTATCAACTACCCGCACGCGCCGTGCCTTTCTAACCGCCGGAAAACGTATTTTCCCTGTGTCAGGCCCTCATAGACGAGCCCAATTTGGGCGAAACGTGCAACCGCTGCCAAAATGGCAGCGATTATGGCAATAAATTTAGGTGTAAGTACGGCTATTGGTATAAAATTGGTTTCACTTACACGGTTGGGTATGGTGTTAACATAGAAGCTTAGCCGCGTGTTAACAAGAAACCAGGGGCAAGGAAATGGATTTGGGTCTTGAGCGAACGCCACAAAATCACAATCTGCGCCAGCCGTTGAATGTCATCAGTTTGACCATCGCCAACTTCAGGCTGCGGATCGAGCCAAAGCTCGACGAGCCTGACGCGATCTATGTCAATCGCAAGTTAGAGCGGATTGAAGGCGAGCTGCAACGGCTCGCAAAGATGCTAGATGACCTCGATGGTCCGCCACCAGTCGGAAATTGCAGCAGTTTGGCAGCTGACGCCTTCCGAAGTGCCGACAGGCTTTAGCCGAAGCCCTTAGCTTCCAAAGCGATACGCACTGCATCAGCCGAATTGCTGGCGCCCATCTTGTGGATGATGTGCGAGCGGTGCAGTTCAATAGTGCGGGTGCTGATACTGAACCGTTCGGCGATCAGGCGGTTCGAAAGCCCTGACACCAGACACTCCAAAACCTGCTTTTCCCGCTTGGTCAGAAGACTCACCAACTTCTTCGCATCAGCGGTGCGTTGGTTGCGTTCCCACCGCGCCTCTGCCGAGCGAATGCAGGAATCGATTGCCGAATTCAGCGCAACCGGGTCAATTGGCCAAGAATAATAGTCAAACACCCCGGATTTCACGGCATCTACGACGAAATGCGGGTTGATGTTGTGCGAATAAGCGATCGTCGCGATGCGCAGGCCTTCTTCTTCGCAATAGCGCAGCACATCGCGCAGTTGCGTATGCTCGTCATGCACTAGCAGGACCTGTCGGTCTGGCCGGATCGCTACGAATTCACGAAAGCTTTCAAACGGCTCGACATGCCGCCCCACCGCCAAGAGTGCATGCGTCAGGCGCGCCCGCCGGGTGTAGTCCTGATCGATGATCGAAACATTAAAGTCAGCCATCAGCGTGAATTACGCCGCGATCGTCTCGGATAACACAAAAGATGATGCCAAAACGCGACTATCTCGCGATGGGGCGATAGCTATTCACGTTGAAAAGCTGCTGATTTGACAGCAAAGTACGTAATTATAAGTGTTTTTTCGCAATCGAATGCTTCAATAAGTATTTTTTGCTATAGCATCAACTGCGGTGTCGTGGTGAAAAACGGGGTGGCGCCCACTGACATTTGACCCGACTTTGGGCGCCACACCCCACTAAATATTTGAAACTTATCGGCCTATTCGAAGGCCTCGGCCATTCTGCCTTCCGCGGAGTGCGCCGCGCAGGCTAAAGCCGACCCCATGCTCCACCACAGCGCTCTGCCGGGCAGCACAGTCCAGCTGGATCCGAAACCTATCGGGCAGGCCGCGGAAGCGTCGCCTTGCCTTGATCGGATTACCCTGCCTTCCAGCAGCCCGGCCAACACCACTCCCTTTACTGCCAAACTTGCCGCGTGGAGCGCAATCGGCCGCTTTCTGGAGGCGTGAACCACGCATGGCAGGCAAAGAAAAAGGCCCGCCGGAAGGGCGGGCCTAAATCCTTCAACGCTTTGCAGCGTTGGCTTACTTGGCAGCTTCCGAAGCGGCCGGAGCAGCAGCGTCGGTAGCAGCAGCTTCCGAAGCGGCCGGAGCAGCAGCATCGGTGGCAGCAGCTTCGGTAGCAGCGGCTTCAGTAGCAGCAGCTTCGGTGGCAGCAGCGTCAGCAGCTTCTTCCTTCTTGGCGCCGCAGGCGGCGAGGCCGAGGGCCATGAAAGCGGCCAGGGCAACAGTGGTCTTGCGCATTTGGGAACTCCCCCTTGTTGAGGACGACATAATTGAATCGATTTTGCCGCTACGCAACAATTTATTGACCGTAATCCGCAGCGCGTCGGCGGCATCCGGGTTTTTACTGATTTCCGCCCCGCCTTTGCCGATGGTCCCGCTTGTCGCGCCTTGCGGGTTTGGCTAGCCCAGTAGGATGAAGCTTGGCACTTGCTATTATCCGGAACATTGGCCCGAAAACTCCTGGGCAGAAGATGCCCGGCGCATGGCCGCCATCGGCCTGAAGCAGGTTCGGATCGGTGAATTCGCCTGGAGCCGGATCGAACCCGAACCAGGCCGGTTCGACTGGGGCTGGCTTGACCGGGCGATCGACACACTGCACGCCGCCGGGCTGGAAGTGATCCTGGGCACGCCCACAGCCACGCCGCCCAAGTGGCTGGTCGACCAGATGCCCAGCATGGTGGCGATTGATCGCCACGGCCGGCCACGCGGCTTTGGTTCGCGGCGGCATTATTGCTTTAGCCACCGCGGCTATCGCCAGGAAGCTGCGCGGATCACCCGTGCCGTGGCCGAGCGATATGGCCAGCACCCCGGCGTGGTCGCTTGGCAGACCGATAATGAATATGGCTGTCACGATACCGTGCTCAGCTTCTCCGAAGCGGCACGGCAGGCCTTCCGCGAATGGCTGGCCGAACGCTATGGCACCGTCGCTGCGCTCAACCAGGCCTGGGGCAACGTGTTCTGGTCAATGGAATACCGTTCCTTTGACGAGATCGACCTGCCCAACCTGACCGTGACCGAGGCGAACCCGGCCCACTGGCTCGCCTTTCGCCGGTTTGCCTCGGACGAGGTCGTCGCCTTCAACCGCATCCAGGTGGACATCCTGCGCGAACTGTCACCGGGGCGCGATGTGGTGCACAATTACATGGGGTTCTTCACCGAATTCGATCACCATGATGTGGCGCGCGACCTTGATGTGGTGGGATGGGATTCCTACCCGCTCGGCTTCCTTGACAGCTTCCCCTTCCCAGAAGCGGACAAGCTTGCCTACGCCCGGCAGGGCCATCCCGACATCGCCGCCTTTCACCACGATCTCTATCGCGGCTGCACGGCGAACGGGCGCTGGTCGGTGCTGGAGCAGCAACCTGGCCCGGTCAACTGGGCGCGGTACAATCCGGCACCGCTGCCGGGGATGGTCCGGCTCTGGACGCTTGAGGCGATGGCGCATGGCGCAGAGCTGGTCAGCTATTTCCGCTGGCGCCAGTTCCCGCAGGCGCAGGAACAGCATCACGCCGGGCTGCTGCGGCCGGATAGTACGCCGGCCCCTGGTCTGGCCGAGGCAAGCCAATCGGCCCGCGACATTGCGGCGCTTGGCACCGTCGGTGCGCCACCGCGGGAGGTGGCGTTGATCTTTGCCTATGACGCGGATTGGGTGACCGGGATCCAGCCGCAAGGGGCTGGCCTGTCCGCGCTGTGGGCGACCTTCGCCTGCTATTCGGCGCTGCGCAAACTGGGGCTGAGCATCGACATCGTACCGCCAACCGCCTCGCTCGATGGCTATGCCATGGTTGCCCTGCCCTGCCTGCCGATTGTCCCGGAAGGGCTGGTGGCAGAATTGGTGCGCTTTACCGGGCAGATCGTCATCGGCCCGCGCAGCGGCAGCCGCGATCAGGACTTTGCGATCCCGCCCGACCTTCCGCCCGGCCCGCTCCAGGCCCTCTTCCCGGCCAAGGTCGTCCGGGTCGAGAGCCTGCGTTCGGGTCTGACCCACCCCGGTGAGGGGTTTGAAATTGCCCGCTGGCGCGAGGATCTGGAAACCTCAACTATACTTGAGCTTCAGGCACTGGATGGAACCGCGGCTTGCTGGAAGCAGGGTCGGGTGCGCTACCTTGCCGCTTGGCCCGAGCCTGACCTGGCCGATGCGGTCATGCATCGGGCTGCTACCGATGCGGGCCTTTCCCTGCATTCCCTGCCGGAGGGCCTGCGCCTGCGCCGGGCAGGCAATCGCATATTTGCTTTCAACTATTCGGCACAAGCGCTTGAACTTCCAGGCTCTGTTGCTGGAACGATCATCCTTGGTGGGCGGCATTTGCCACCAGCAGGGGTTACCGTGCTGGAAGACTAGGTCGCCCTGCCCGTCACCCCGCGCCAGCCGGTGAAGGTGGCTCTGCGGCCCAGCACGACCCGGTTGAAGCCCAGTGCAAACAGGACCGAGCTGGCCAGGGTAACCACCATGAAATCGATGTAGTGCAGGCCAATCACCTCGGCCGGTTGCCACACGAATGAGTATAGCCCGTAAAGCGCGACGCCCCAGACCACCCCGGCGATTGCCGCCCGGGCCGCCACACCCCGGAACAGCAAAGCGACGATGAAGGCCGAAAGGATCGGCATCGACGAAAGCCCATTCAATTGCTGCAGCAGATTGATGATCGACTTGGCATTTTCATAAGCCGGAACCATCAGGATCGAGGTGATCGTCAATACCACCGAGACCGTGCTGGCCAGTTTCCAGTGGTTGCTGACCGGCCGGATGAATTTGGTGTGGAAGTCCACGGCATAGAGCGCAACCGAACTGTTCAGGATCGCCGCGGTGTGGGCAATCACGGCCGCCGCCATCATCGCCGCAAAAGCGCCCGAAAGCCATTGCGGCAAGACCGCGGCCACCACCTGCCCATAGGCAGCGTCATCGACATCGCCGAACAGCTTGTACCCCACCACGCCCGGGATAACGACGATCGCCGGGATGATCATGATCCGCACAGCGGCAGCCGCCAGCACCCCCTTCTGGGCTTCACGCACGGTTGGTGCGGTCATCGCCTTCTGGGTGATGTTCTGGTTGGTCGACCAGTAAAAGATCTGGATAAACAGCATGCCGGTGAACAGGGTGTGGAACGGGATCGGCGAAGCGGCATCGCCAACCATCGTCAGCCGGTCCTGCGGAATGCCCGAAAAGTCCCAGCCGATCGCGTTGCAGGCCAGCACCACCACCAAGAGTGCAATCGCCAGAACGCCGATCCCCGAATAGGTATCCATTACCGCCACGGCCCGCAGGCCACCCGTGATCGTGTAGATCGCCGCCACGACGGCCATCGGCACGGCAAAGTACCACAGCGGCCAGTTGACCCCGAACATCGATTTCAGGAACAGCGATCCGGAATAAAGCGCGGCTGGCAGGTAAATGAGGATGTTCCCGATCAGGAACAGGGCCGAAATCAGCGTGCGGATCGAGCCGCCGTCATAACGCTGTTCCAGCAGTTCGGTCACCGTGGTGCATCCTGTGCGATAATAGATCGGCACGAATACGAAGGCGAGGATCATCAGCCCGACAAAGCCGGCCAGTTCCCACCAGGCCAGCAAGAGCATCTGGTTGCCATTCATGCCCACCAGCTGCTCGGTCGAGAGATTGGTCAAGGTAATCGCGCCGGCGACATAGAGCCATTTGAGCCCCCCGCTGGCCAAATAGACATCCTTGGCAGAGCCATCGTGGTCCGGGTGTGCCGCCCGGGTGGTTGTGCGCCAGGTAAGAAACCCGATCACCGCCAGCAATGCCAGCGCCATCGTCACCTGTCCCGCAAAGGTCCCCCAGAACTCCCCCATCGCCCGCTCCCGCTTTTGTTTTGGGCGATCCTATGCGGCCAGGTTCAGCGATGCCAGAAAGTTTTCGAGCCCGAGGGCCCATTGGTCATTCGCGGGGGGCGCCATCGGTGAGCGTGTTGGACTGCTCGCTCG
>JBEEIN010000084.1:0-3621 GCA_041169825.1 Pseudomonadota bacterium | reverse complement strand
TGACATTGAGCACCCGGCCACCGCTTGCCACAAGCTGGCCGTCCTGCTGCGCCGTTCCGGCATGGAACACTTTTGCACCGCCGGCCTCGGCGGCTTCCAGTCCGGCGATTGTGCCGCCCTTTTTCGGCGTGCCCGGATAACCCTCTGCGGCCATAACCACGGTCAGCGCTGTCTCGGGCGATAGGCGCGGCGATGCGACTGTCGCCAGCTTGCCTTCGGCACAGGCCAGCAGCAGGTCGACTAGATCGTCCTCCAGCCGCAGCATCAGCACCTGGCATTCCGGATCGCCGAACCGGGCATTGTATTCGATCAACTGGACACCGTTCTTGGTCAGCATCAGCCCGGCGTAGAGCACACCGGAATAGGGCGTCCCCTCTTCGGCCATGGCCCGCACGGTTGGCACGACAATGCGCTCCAGCGCTTCGCCCGTCAGCAGCGGGGTCAGCACCGGGGCCGGGCTGTAGGCGCCCATCCCGCCGGTATTGGGGCCCGTATCGCCATCGCCCACCCGCTTGTGGTCTTGCGCGGAGCCGAGCGGCACGACTGTGTGCCCGTCGGTCAGGGCAAAGAAGCTGGCCTCCTCACCGTCCAGGAATTCCTCGATCACGGCTTCGGCCCCGGCTTCGCCGAACCGGCCAGAGAAGATTTCGCGCACAGCCTCTTCCGCCTCGGCCAGCGTCATGGCGACGGTTACGCCCTTGCCGGCGGCGAGGCCATCGGCCTTGACCACAACCGGCGCACCGAACCGGGCCAGCGCGGCAAGCCCTTCAACCTCGCTGCGAACCCGCTCGAATCCGGCGGTCGGAATGTTGTGGCGGGCGCACAGTTCCTTGGTGAAGGCCTTCGACCCTTCAAGCTGGGCCGCGGCCTTGCTTGGGCCGAACACGGGGACGTCCGCAGCCCGCAGGCTGTCGGTCAGGCCATCAACCAGCGGCGCTTCAGGCCCGACGACCACGAGCCCGATCGCTTGGGCGGCGCAGAACGCCAGGACGGCAGCGTGGTCGGTCACGTCCAGCGCGATCAGCTCCGCATGCTGCGCGATCCCCGGATTGCCGGGCGCAGCGAACAGCTTTGTGCAGCGCGGGGATTGTGCCAGCTTCCAGGCCAGCGCATGTTCGCGCCCGCCCGATCCCAACAGCAGGATGTTCATGCCCGGTCCTTATTACGACGACGAAGAAGATGCCGGGCTGGTAGCGAAGGACTCCGCCGGGGACAACGCCGCCGCCCTTTCTGTCAGCGAAATATCTGCCGCGCTGAAGCGCGTGGTCGAGGACCGCTTTGGCTTTGTCCGTATCCGGGGCGAGCTTTCCGGGGTCAAGCGCGCGGCTTCGGGCCATCTTTATCTTTCGCTGAAGGATGAGAACGCTCGGATCGACGGGGTGATGTGGCGCGGCAATGTCCAGCGGCTGGGGTTCAATCCCGAAGACGGGGTGGAAGTTGTCGTTACCGGCAAGCTGACCACCTATCCGGGGCGGTCGAACTATCAGGTCGTCATCGACCGCATGGAGATCGCCGGGGAAGGCGCGCTATTGGCCCTGCTCGCCAAGACCAAGGCGCGGCTTGAGGCGGAGGGCCTGTTTGATCCCGCCCGCAAGCGCCCGCTGCCCTTCCTGCCGCGGGTTATCGGTGTCGTAACCTCGCCGACCGGTGCGGTCATTCGCGACATCTTGCACCGCCTGGCCGACCGGTTTCCGGTGCAGGTGCTGGTCTGGCCGGTGCTGGTCCAGGGTCAGGGCGCAGCCGAGCAGGTTGCAGCAGCCGTGCGGGGGTTTGGTGCGCTTGACGCTGGGGGCGCCATCGCGCGGCCCGACTTGGTGATTGTTGCCCGCGGCGGCGGTTCGATCGAGGACTTGTGGTGCTTTAACGAGGAAGTCGTGGTCCGCGCAGTGGCGGAATGCCCGATCCCGGTGATTTCGGCCGTGGGGCATGAGACCGACACCACCCTGGTTGACTTCGCCTCTGACCTGCGGGCCCCAACCCCCACCGCCGCCGCTGAAATTGCGGTGCCGGTGCGCGAAGAGCTGGCCCAACAGTTGGCCGAGCTGGGCCTGCGCAAACGCCGCGCGGTCAACCGCCCGCTGCAATTGGGGCGCGAACGGCTGTTGGCCCGGGCCGAGCGGCTGCCCAAGCCACAGGCCCTGTTCAGCCCACATGCGCAGCGGCTTGACCAGGCGGCGGAACGTTTGCGGCGCGGGCTGGTGGATCGCACCCATCTTGCGCGAAATGCGTTCCAGCGGCTCGACAGCCGACTGTCGCTGCCCTTGCTTTCGGCCCGGCTGGATCGTGCCCAGGAGCGGTTGGCCGGGCTCGCCCGGCTCCATGCCTCGCTCAACCCGGACGCCGTGCTCCAGCGCGGCTATGTTCGGGTCACGGGCGCGGATGGGGCGACCCTGACCACCCGGGCCGCCGCGGCGCAGGAAGGGAGCCTGTCACTCCACTTCCGCGACGGAGAATTGAAAGTCGCTGTGGGGGATGCCCCTCCCCCCGCTGCGCCGAGCCGTTCAAAGCCTGCGCCAAAGGCACCGCCGCCCGAGCAGGGCAAATTGCTCTAGCCGCGACAATGGGTTAGGATAATACCATGTTGATGTCTGCTTCCGATCGTCCCGCCACCCTTTTTTTCCAGGCCAATGGCTTCCGTGTCCTGACGCCTGGCAAGCACGTGGTCTGCGCCGCAACGGGTGAGCCGATCGCGCTCGAGGCGCTCCGCTACTGGAGTGTTGAGCGGCAAGAGGCCTATGCTTCGCCCGAAGTGGCTACCCGGCACCTGTTGGGCCGGGGCTGAGCCAGCCCAACGATGGACCGCCGAGCACTTGTCCTTGGCGGTCTGGTCGGCGCGGGCGCCTTGGGCTGTCGACGTGTACTTGCCCATGCCCGTGCCTCAGAATTTGGGCTGACCGGCCGACTTGTCCAGGGCGGCTGGGCGCGCGGCACGGTCCCCCGGGGGACCGCGCATCTCGCCCTCAATGGTGGCCAGGTGCCGTTTGCACCCGATGGCCGCTTCTTCATCGCCTTCGATCGCGATGCCGGCGCTATATCGCACCTTGTGGCGCAGCAGGCCGATGGAACGCTGGATGACTTCGCCATCCCCGTAGCGCCGCGGGCATGGCAGATTGAACGGATCCCCATCGGTCCACGCAAAGGCGCGCCCCCCAGCGAAGAATTTGCCCGACGACGCGCGGAAGAATGGGCGCAGATCAACGCTGCGCGCGCCATCGATCACCCGGCGGAGGGCTGGCGTCAGTCAATGATCTGGCCGGTTATCGGCCGCATCTCGGGACGGTTTGGATCGCAGCGGATCTATAACGGCACGCCCGGCAGTTATCATTCGGGTACGGATATCGCGACCGGCGCCAGCGGCACGCCCTTTGTTGCCCCGGCCGATGGCGTGGTTACGCTCGCGGCTGAAAATCCCTTCACACTTGAGGGCCGGCTGCTGATGATCGATCATGGCATGGGCCTGAACAGCGCATTCTTGCACTGTTCCGATCACGCAGTGCGGGTGGGGGATGCAGTCCGGCAGGGTCAGTTCATCGGCCGGATCGGCGCGACCGGTCGGGCGACCGGCCCGCATCTGCATTGGAGCCTCAAATGGGGCGCGGCGCGGCTGGATGCGGAGCTGTT
>JBEEIN010000083.1:0-2698 GCA_041169825.1 Pseudomonadota bacterium | reverse complement strand
GGCGGGGCGGCACGACGCCAAGGCGGCGCATCCCCTGCTCCAACCCAAGGTGGATCATGATCCGGCTGGCGTTGGGGCTGAGGGTGATCCCGGCCCCGACCTCACCCAGCGCGGGTGCCTGTTCATAAACCGTAACGCGCAGCCCGGCCTTAACCAGCGCCAGCGCGCAGGTCAGGCCACCCAGCCCGGCTCCGATGATTGCAATGTCTCCGTTCATGGTGCCTCTCTTGCGCCGTGCTGCCCGCCCTGCCTTGCCACAGCGCCGCCGTGTCCGCCCAGTGGATAGACTGCGTCCTGCCCGAATTGCCAAATCCGCATGGCTTCGCCAAGTTACCACCATGTCCGGCACCCCAAACCAACAGCGGCAACTCGGCACGCTGTTCCTCATCACCTTCATCAATCTGGTCGGCTTTGGCGTGGTCCTGCCGGTCTTCCCGTTCTTCGGAACCATGGTCCAGGCCAGCCCCGGCCAGATCACCGTGGCGATGGGTGTCTATTCACTTGGCCAATTCCTGGGTGCGCCCCTGTGGGGCAAGCTGTCGGACCGCTATGGCCGCCGACCGATTCTGATCGCCAGCCTGCTGGGCGCGGTAGTATCCTACATCATCCTGGCTCACGCCCGCGATATTGTCACCTTGGGTGCGTCGCGGCTGTTCGGGGGCCTGATGGCCGGCAATATCGCCGCCGCCTTCGCCTATGTCGGCGACATTACCACGGCGGAGCAGCGCCCCAAGGCCATGGGCATGATTGGCGCGGCCTTTGGCCTGGGCTTCATTTTCGGCCCGGCGATTGGCGGGCTGCTGGCCGGCAACCATCCCGATCCTTCAGATTTCATCACCGTCGGCTATGCCTCTGCCGCGATCACCGCGCTTGCCGCCCTGGCCGCCTGGTTCGTGCTGCCGGAAAGCCTGACAGCGGAACGCCGGGCCGAAGCCCATGCTTCCCGCAGCGACATGAAGGCAGGAGAAGTGCTGCGCGCCAAGCCGGTGATCTGGGCGCTGATGGCATTGACCCTGCTGGTGATCGGTTCGGCGGCGATGATGGAAACCACTCTGGCCTTTTTCGCCCATGATGAATTTGGCTGGGGGCCCAGCGATGTTGGCCTCTCGTTCGGGGCGGTCGGTCTGATCTCAGCCCTGCTGCAGGGCGGGGCTGCGGGGCCCCTGGCTCGCCGGTTTGGCAGCGCTGCGCTGGCCGTGGCCGGTGTGCTGTTCCATGCGATCGGCCTGGGCCTGCTGGCGCTGGCGACCTCCGGTCTGGGCATGATGGGTGGCCTTGCGGTGATGGCGATCGGCCTTGGTCTGTTCAATCCGGCGTTCCAGACGCTGACATCCGACCAGACCAGCGATGGTGATCGCGGCCTGATCATGGGGCTGACCCAGGGTTCATCAAGCCTTGGCCGAGTTGTCGGGCCGGCGATCTCTGGCACGATCTATGCCGGGATCAGCCACCGCGCACCGTTTGCGATTGGGGCAGCCGTTATGGCCCTGGCAATCGGGGTGGCGCTGCTGGTTGCGCGCGCGCCGCGCCCCCGGCCGCAGGACCACCACCACGCTTAACCGGCAGGCGGATAGAGCGCCATCTTCACCCTCGGAAATCCGCGCTTGATGGCATGGCCATCATGAGCATTATGGCTGGGATGGCACCCGAAAAGGATTACCGCCGATGGATATGGTCAATACCTTTCAGCAGCACGAACATGCTGCCCTGCCCCGCGCCAACCATGATGAGCGCGCCCGCCAGGAATTCACCAAAAGCCTGAAGCAATTTGTCCAGCAGGGGCTGCTTCCTGGCCTGACCCCGGTCTACCAGAACCGCGCTGCCAAGGCGTTCGAAAAGGAACATGGCAAGCCGCCGGCTGACCGCTGGGATATCCGCAAGGCCATGGTCAAGGACCTCTATTTCCAGCACTATGCCGCGACCAACCGAATTGCGCAGGAATTGCTGTGGGAATCGGTGATTGGATCGGTTGAGCGGCAATTGCCCGAACTCGAAAAGGCCGTCGCCGAGCTAAGTGCCAGCAGCGCCGCCACACTGGAAAGCGACACCGGTTTTCCGGTCCCACGCTATATTTCAGAGCTGGACATTCACTGCATGCCGGGCGGCTATGCCAGCGAGGTCAGCGGTCAGGATATCGCTCAGGGAGCGGTCTATGATCGCGGCGTCTATCTCTATTCCATGGGCTATGGCGGCCCGAACAACGACGATATGGGCCGCTCGGTCTGCAATTATCTGAAGCGCAACATGCCCGGCTTCACGCCGCGGCGCATCCTCGACATGGGCTGCACCGTCGGCCACTCGACCGTGCCCTACAAAGAACTGTTCCCCGATGCCGAAGTGATCGGGATCGACGTGGGCGGCCCCTGCATTCGCTATGCCCACGCCCGCGCCAAGGCGCTGGGGCAGGACATCAGCTTCATGCAGCGCAATGCTGAGGACACCGGGTTTGAAGCCGGCAGCTTTGACCTGATCGTCAGCCACATCCTGCTGCACGAAACCAGCGGTCAGGCCATGCCCCGCATCTTCCGCGAATGTCACCGGTTGCTAAAGCCTGGCGGCCTGATGATCCATGCCGACTTGCCGCCGTTTGACCTGATGGACCCGTTCACCCAGTTCATCCTGGATAACGAGACCTACTATAACAACGAACCGTTCTGGGGCGCGATGCGCGACAAGGACCAGATCGGCATGGCCCGCG
>JBEEIN010000082.1:0-3199 GCA_041169825.1 Pseudomonadota bacterium | reverse complement strand
GGGGCGAGGTGCGCCTCGGCCCGCGCCTGTTCGAGAGGGATTTCTTCCACGAGGCGCTTAAACGCCCAGTCGCCCGCGCAGGTTGCGCGTGTCGGTCCAGCCTTCAAGCCGCTTGGCCAGGTCGGCATCGCCTTCGGGCAACTGGATTTCGAGCGTTACGAGCTGGTCGCCCCGGCTGCCATCCTTGCGGCTGAAGCCCTTGCCGGGAATGCGCAGGGTCTTGCCCGAGCTCGATCCTGGCGCAACGGTCAGCATCACGGCCCCTTCAGCTGTTGGCACCTTCACCTTCGCCCCGTTGAGGGCCTCATCCAGGCTGATTGGCAGGTCAAGCCGAAGGTTGTCGCCATCGCGCCGGAAGAACGCATGCGGCTGGATCCGGATGGTCACGATTGCGTCCCCCGCGCCGCCCGGTCCGACCTCGCCCTTGCCGGCCAGGCGCATCTGGGTGCCGTCCTCTACCCCAGCTGGAAGCTTCAGGTCGATCGTCTTGCCATCGGAGAGAGTGATCCGCTGGGTGGCCCGGGCTGCCGCATCGGGCAAGGAGACGCCCAGCTGATAGGAAACATTTGCGCCCTTGGGAGCCGGTCGGGCCCGGCCGCCGCCGGCCCCGCCGAAGCCGCCGCGCCCGCCGAACAGACCTTCGAAGATGTCACCCAGATCAATCCCGGCATCGCCGCCGCCAAAGCCTTCGAAACCGTCAGCGCGGAAGCCCCGCTGGCCGCCGGCGCCGCCGAAACCCCCACCCGGCCCGCCAAAGCCGTAACCGGTCGGGTTCCCATCGATGTCGATTTCCCCCCGGTCAAACCGGGCTCGCTTGTCCTTGTCGGACAGCAGGTCATAGGCGCGGGTCACTTCGGAAAAGCGCTCCGCCGCTTTGGGATTGTCCTTGTTGCGGTCGGGATGAAGCTCCTTGGCCAGCTTGCGATAGGCAGACTTGATGTCCTTCTCGCCCGCGCCGCGCGCTACCCCCAGGATCGAATACGGATCGGCCATGGGTCTTAGCTAGGTGCGCCAAGGCAATACGGCAAGGCGTACCCGCGCCGATCCCTTTCACGGCGCGCAACTTGGGGCTATGCCGCGCGGCATGGACGAACAGCAATCCGCCGACGCGATCCCGGTCGCCCCCCCGCTCAAGCTTTTTGCCGAATGGTTTGCCTTGGCCAGGGACAGTGAGCCGAACGATCCCGACGCCGTCGCGCTTGCCACGGCAACTCCGGAGGCTGCGCCGTCGGTCCGGATGGTGCTGATGAAGGAATTCGGGCCCGAAGGTTTCGTGTTCTACACCAATGCGCAAAGCCGCAAGGGTGGCGAGCTGCTGGCCAATCCGCAGGCAGCCATGCTGTTTCACTGGAAAAGCCTGCGCCGCCAGATCAGGATCGAAGGGCGGATCGAGGAGGTCGATCCCGCGACTGCGGACGCCTATTTCGCCAGCCGGAGCCGGGATTCGCAGTTGGGCGCGCTGGCTTCGGACCAGTCACGCCCCCTGGCATCGCGCGCCGAGTTCCTGGGGCGGATTGCCAAAGTAACGGCCCAGCATCTGGTCGGCCGGGTCCCGCGACCGCCCCACTGGACCGGGTTCCGCCTGGTTCCGCAGGCCTTCGAATTCTGGATGGATCGTCCGTTCCGTCTACATGAACGTCGCCGGTTTGAGTTGGACGCGGGCGGCAACTGGACCTCGGGCCTGCTTTACCCCTAGCCTTCGCGACCTGTCTGTCAGTTGGCAGCCTCTTTGGGAAACAGTGCCGCGATCTGGCCCATGGCCTTGCGGACCGGTTGGTGTTCGCCATCCAGCGTCCGGCCCAGGCGCACCACGGTGAGCCCTTGCGCGGGAGAGATCAGCACAAACTGCCCAAGGTGCCCGTTCATCGAGAAGGCCGTGCGAGGCGCGCCGGGAAACGGTGGTAGGGACTCGCCAGGTTGGGGACGGTTAAGCCAGGTCTGCGCACCATAGCCCGGGTTGCGTGGGTTGGGTGTGGTCATGAATTCAATCCAGCCAGACGGGACCAACTGCAGCCCGCGAACGCTGCCCTGATTGCGCAGGAATTCACCGAAACGCGCCCAGTCTCGAGCCGTGGCATGCATCAGGCTGCCACCGATCAGCGTTCCTGCCGCATCGTATTCCGGGACCATGCTTTTCATGCCCAGCGGTTCGAACAGCCGGCTTTTGAGGTAGTCGTTTATGACCTTGCGGCGTTCCGCCGGATTGGTGCTGTCCGACAAGGCGCGGCTGGCGATATCCGCGAGTATCACCGTGGTGGCGCTGGAATACTCCCACTTCTCGCCTGGCTCCGCCTCCAGCGGCTGTGCCTCGGCATAGGCTGCCATTGCGTCGCGGCCGTCAAGGAAGAGCATGCGGACTTCATCGGATTCGTAGACCGGGTCACCTGCCTCGGTATGGCGCAAACCAGAACGCATTTGCAGGAGTTGGCGCAGGGTAATCTCGCCGCGAGGGTCACCGGGGCGCTGCCAGGCGGGCACGGGCGCGCTTTCATCAAGCCGCAAGCGGCCATCGGAGACCAATAGCCCGATCAGCACGCCGGTGACCGTCTTTGCCATCGACCAGCTGATAAAGCGGGTGTTCTCGTGATAGCCGGGTGCGTAACGCTCTGCCACAATCCTGCCGTCGCGCAGTACCAGGACTGCGCGGGTTTCCTGCGTTTCGGGCATGGTGAACAGACGGTCAACCGCGCGGGCCAGCGCCTCGCGGCGCACCCCAGGGGCCTTGATCACGGCGTTCATCGCGGCCTTGGGCAAGGGCGGTTCGGTTGCTACTTGCTGCGATCCGCAAGCGATCAGGCTTGGCAGGGCCAGCAGGGGCAGGATAAAGGGCAATCGTCGCGTCGGCATGGCGCGCACCACTTGCGCAAAGGCTGGCCGATGGCAACCGTAAACCCTGATCCCTCAATGCGTTCGTCGCATCGGCGGTGGCCGTGGCTGCTGGTGATCGGGCTTGCAGGCCTGCTCGCATGGTTTTGGGGCCCGTTGAACGGTTTCGCCAAAACCGGGGCGGCCTATGGTGCGCGGGTGGCCTGTTCATGCCATTATCTTGGCGGGCGCAGCCTGGATGATTGCCGCAAAGATTTCGAACCCGGGATGGAGCCGGTCATCCTCAGCGCCGATGCCGGGGCGAAGAGCGTGACGGCGCGCTTCCCTTTGCTGGCGACCCAGACGGCAACCTATGTCGAGGGCCAGGGCTGTC
>JBEEIN010000081.1:0-2877 GCA_041169825.1 Pseudomonadota bacterium | reverse complement strand
GAACCAGCGGTTTGCGTGACCGGTCCGGGTCCTCGTCAAGCAAGCGCAGCCCCTGCGATTTGGGGCAGAGGAAGCCCTGGCTGAATGGATTGTCCTTGTCGCCCTTGATCGACACGACCTGACGGCTGACTGGATCGACTTCGACGACCAGGCCGCAACATGCCTCGCAAAAGGGACACAGTCTAGTGATTGTTTGACTGGCCAAGTCTCTGTCTCTCAAGCAAATACAGAAACGGCCGGCGATCAGGTGACAGGCACCCGACCAGCCGGCCGCATCTTCAGGTGCCATCCGCCAGGGACGGCATTCCAGTCATCAGAACTTCACGCCAACCGTGGCCCCGAAGGTCCGCGGGCTGCCAAGGGCCAGATAGTCGTAGGCAAAGGCCGCACGCAGATCGAGCCCGTAGACATGGTAGCCCTTGTTGAAGATGTTCTTCGCCCAGAGCGATCCATAGAACTTCTCGCCCTCCAGCCGGAGCTGACCGTTGACGAGCCAGTAGCCTTCCTGCTGCTGCCGGACGTTGGTGATCGCGTCACCAATATAAGACGGCTTCTCGTTGAACGGCGAGAACCACTGCTGGCTGGCGTAGCTGAAGTTGCCATTCAGCACGATCTTGCCGGCCTTGGTGTCCGCAACCGTCCAATCCGCGCCGCCGCTCCAGGTCAGCTTGGGCGCAAACGGCAGACGGTTGCCGTTGAGGTTGATGCCGGACAGCGTCAGGCCTTCGTACTTGGTGTCGAGAATGCCCAGCGTCGAATTGATCTTGAAGTTGTCCGACAGAAGCGCGGTCAACTCGGCTTCGAAGCCCAGGATCTTGGCCTTGGGCGCGCTGCGCAGCAGCGCCACGGCCCCGATCACTTCCTGGAGCTGCTGGTTCTTGTAGTCATAGTAGAAGCCCGCCAGGTTCAGCCGCAGCCGGCGATCCAGCAGGTCCGACTTGAGCCCGACCTCGTAGGCATCGACCTTCTCCGGCGCGACGAAATCTATCTGCGCTGGCGAAAGATAGCCGCCGCCATTGATCGCACCGGCCCGGTACCCGCGCGAGTAGCTGGCATAGAGCAGGACATCGTCCGAAGCCTTGTAGTCCAGCCCGATCCGCCCCGAGAGCGCCTTGAAATCATCTGAGCGATCGAGGAATACCGCCGGATTGTAGGGCCCCGGCGCCGGGATCGTGTTGAACACCGGCGTCAGGTTGTAATCGATGATATTGGCGTTGCCGCGCGAATACTTGAGGCTGTCCCAAGTGTAGCGCAGCCCGAGTGAAGCGGTCAGCTTGTCGGTCAGCTCGTATTCGACCTGACCGAAGATCGCCTTGGATTCGCGGGTCTGGCGATAGCGGCTGTCGACGCCAAATCCGCTCGTTGCCGCCGGGAACGGCAAGGCGAAGGGCACAATGCCCTTGAGGAAGAACAGGAACTGGAACTGGTTGTAGACGTCAACCTGATCCCAGCCATAGTAGCCACCCAGGATCGCCTTGAGCCCGTCCGCGTCATAGTTGACCCGCACTTCCTGGTTGAACTGCTTGAACTTGTCGTTCCAGTAGATCTGCAGGATGTCCATCGGCGCGCTGTCGGCATCGTGCTTCAGCTTGCGGCCACCGCTGTCATAGGAAGTGATGCTGGTCAGCGTCCAGTCGCCGGCGTTGTAGCTGAGGTTGAGCAGACCGCCGGTGCCATCGAATTCGAATTTTCCTGGGTTGTTGGCCTGGACTTCATAGAAGCCCAGCGAACCCCGGCCATAACCGGTCAGCGGGCTGACGCCCGTCGGCGTGGCGCCGATGAAGTGGTTGCCGACCTGCCAGGGTTTGTCTTTACCGTGGTAGAACTTGGCGAACAGCGTGAAATCCTCGCTCGGCTTGGCCAGCAGGCTGACGCGCACGCCCAGGCTGTCTTCGGACTGCAGGTCCTGACCGCCGGGAACCAGGTTCTTCACCATCCCGTCCGACTTAATGTAATTGCCGGCGATGCGGATGCCGACCTTGTCGGGCACCAGCGTCGCATCCAGCGCGCCGGATGCTTCGAAGCGGTTGAACTTGCCGTAGCCGAGCTCAAGGAAGCCCGAAGTCCCGTCGAGCTTGGGGCGCATGGTGATGAAATTCACCGCACCGCCAGTGGTGTTGCGCCCATAGAGGGTACCCTGAGGACCGCGAAGGACCTCGACGCGCTCCAGATCATAGAGCTGCATGCCGTGGCTGGTGCGCGAAGCCATATAAGCATCGTCGATATAGACCCCGATCGGCGAGGCCTGGTTGGCGTTGTATTCGTTCGCGACCGAAATCCCGCGCAGCGATATGTTCGGCTGCGCACGACCGTAGGGCGAAATGATCTGCATGTTAGGCACGACAGCGCTGAGATCGGCGGTTTCGAACACACCCTTCGATTGCAGGTCGCTTCCGCCGATCGCGGTGATTGCAAGTGGCGTTGCCTGGGCCTTTTCGGCGCGACGCTGGGCGGTTACGACAATGTCGGTAATCCCGCCAGTGTCCTCGTCAGCCTGGGCTTCCTGCGCATGGCTTGGCGTGGCTAAGATTGCTGCAACGCCGGCACATAGTGCCAGGCGATTCTTGAAACGGCACATTTGATCCTCCCTCATGTACAGCCTTGGATTTGTAGCTGTTTGCGCAGAGCGCACACATCCTCTCCGTTGCTGTTGGCGGCTGGCAGGCGAAGGTGCCCCAACCGAAAGTTTGGCTTCTGACTGGGATTCCCCAATCCGGTATGGGTGTCAGGCTAGTTTGCCGCCAGACCTAGGCTGCGCGCACGATGGATCGCGGCGGTGCGGTTGTTCACGCCCAGCTTGCTGTAAAGATTGTAGAGGTGCCACTTCACGGTCGCTTCGGACATCGAAAGTCGCCCGGCGATTTCGCGATTGCGCAG
>JBEEIN010000080.1:0-2540 GCA_041169825.1 Pseudomonadota bacterium | reverse complement strand
GCGGGCGCGCTGATGCTCGCGCTCGGTTTCGCCTCGCTGGCCAAGGGCTGGCTGCTTGGGCGGCTGCTCAAGGCGCCGGTCAATCCGTTCCGCTGGCCGCTGGTCTGGGCGATGGCCCCAGCGGTGCTGGCCGGGTGGGCGGCCACGCGCTTCCTGCCCGAATGGGCTGAGCTGGCGCTGGGCCTGCCGGTGATCCTGTTCACTTACGGTTACGTGATCTGGCACAAGGGCTTCGGGCCCGAGGATCGCGTGCTGTTCCGCAAGAATGTTGGCGGCGCGGATGCCGCTGTGGAGGGTAAGTCATGATCGATCTGTCCAATCCCAACCTGCTGATCATCGCCGGTGCGGCGGTTATCGGCCTGCTGCTGGTCTGGTTCTTGTTCGGCCGTTCGAGCGCGCCGCGTGTGCGCAGCTACAAGCCCGACGTGCTGGATGAAGGCGCAGCCCCTGCCGCGCGCAACCAGGCGCTGATTGATGCACCACCCGCGGCCAAGGTCGCCCCGGTTCTGGCTCCGGCTCCGGCGCCAAAGCCTGCCCCGGCGCCAAAGGCGGAACCCAAGGCCAAGGCTGAACCAAAGGCAAAGCCTGCCCCGAAAGCCAAGGTCGAGCCCCAGGCGAAGGCAGCGCCCAAAGCCAAGGCAGCGCCAAAGCCTGAGCCGAAGGTGACCGCAAAGCCCAAGGCCGAGGCGAAGCCCAAGGTGGAGCCCAAAGCCAAGGCTGCGCCCAAGGCCGCTCCCACGCCCAAGGCTGAGCCGAAGCCCAAGGCCGCGGCAAAGCCCAAGGCCGAACCCAAGCCCAAGGCTGCGCCCAAGCCCAAGGCTGCACCGGCCGCCGCCTCGGCTGGCCCGGATGACCTGTCGCGGATCAAGGGGCTTGGTCCCAAGCTGCAAAAGCTGCTCCCCGAACTGGGCGTGACCAGCTTTGCCCAGATCGCCGCGATGACCGATGCCGACTTGGCCGAGCTCGATACCAAGCTTGGCGCCTTCGCCGGCCGACCGGCCAAGGACAGCTGGGTCGAACAGGCCAAGCTCCTCGCCGCCGGGGATACCGCCGGGTTCGAAGGCAAGTTCGGCAAGGTCTGATCCTGCCGCCTAGGGGGCGTTTAGCCCCCTAGCGCCCCCACTTCTGCTGCTTCTTGCCGAACCGGGTCTTGCGCGTTCCCGGCTTGCCTTCGTTGCTGCGGCCGACGATCGGGGCCTTGCGCTCGCCTTCGGGCAGGCCCAGCTCGGTCGCCTCCAGCCGGCGGATTTCGTCGCGCAGGCGGCCGGCTTCCTCGAACTCCAGGTCGGCGGCAGCGGCGCGCATCCGGCCTTCCAGCTCCTCGATATAGGCGCGCAGGTTGTGGCCGACGAGGTTGTTGCGGCTGTCGTCTTCCAGCTCGACGACCACCCCATCGCGGCTGGCCGTATCGGCGACGATATCGTGGATGTTGCGCTTGATCGTCTGCGGGGTGATCCCGTGCAGCTCATTATAGGCCTTCTGTTTTTCGCGGCGGCGGTCGGTTTCCGCGATGGCCCGCTCCATGCTTCCGGTCATCCGGTCGGCGTAGAGGATCACCCGCCCGTCAACATTGCGCGCGGCGCGACCAATGGTCTGGATCAGGGACGTTTCCGAACGCAGGAAGCCTTCCTTGTCGGCATCCAGGATGCAGACCAGCCCGCATTCGGGGATGTCCAGCCCCTCGCGCAGCAAGTTGATCCCCACCAGCACGTCGTAGACCCCCATCCGCAGGTCGCGGATCAGCTCGATACGCTCCAGCGTCTCGACGTCGGAGTGCATATAGCGCACCCGCAGGCCCGCCTCGTGCATGAACTCGGTCAGGTCCTCGGCCATCCGCTTGGTCAGGGTGGTCACCAGCGTGCGATAGCCCTTGGCCGCCGTCTCGCGGCATTCGTTGATGCAGTCCTGCACCTGGTCTTCCACCGGGCGGATCGTCACCGGCGGGTCGATCAGGCCGGTCGGGCGGATCACCTGCTCGGCAAAGACCCCGCCCGCTTGCTCCATCTCCCACCCGCCCGGGGTGGCGGAAACGGCCACGGTCTGCGGCCGCATCGCATCCCACTCGTTAAAGCGCAGCGGGCGGTTGTCGATGCAGCTGGGCAGGCGAAAGCCATATTCGGCCAGGGTCAGCTTGCGGCGGTGGTCGCCCCGCGCCATCGCCCCGATCTGCGGCACGGTCTGATGGCTTTCGTCCACGAACAGCAGGGCATTGTCGGGCAGGTATTCAAACAGCGTCGGCGGCGGCTCGCCCGGCAAACGCCCGGTCAGAAAGCGCGAGTAATTCTCGATCCCCGCGCAGGATCCGGTCGCGGCGATCATTTCCAGGTCAAAATTGGTACGCTGTTCCAGCCGCTGCGCTTCCAGCAGCTTGCCCTCCGCGTTCAACTCCTTCAGCCGCTCGGCCAGTTCAAAGCGGATCGCCTCGGCCGCCTGCTTCATCGTCGGCCCCGGCGTGACATAGTGCGAATTGGCATAGACCCGCACCTTGTCCAGCTTCGCCCCGGCCTTGCCGGTCAGCGGATCGAATTCCACGATCTGCT
>JBEEIN010000079.1:0-8672 GCA_041169825.1 Pseudomonadota bacterium | reverse complement strand
TCCAGCAGGGTGCGGACCAGTTCAGCCGGGGCCGTGGTCTTCGCCAAGTCCCGCCAGCGGGCAATATCGCGCATGAAGGACAGCAGCGTATTGCGCGCGCGCGCGGGCAGTTCGTCGGTATCGGCAATCTCGACCGCCGCCAGGCTCAGCGGCACGCCCCGCATCCGCGCGTGGCGGTGCAGCTTTTCCAGCGTCTTGTCGCCCAAGCCGCGCTTTGGCGTATTATAGATCCGTTCAAAGGCCAGATCGTCGCTCGGCTGGGCGATCAGCCGCAAATAGGCGAGGGCATCCCGGATTTCGGCGCGTTCGTAAAAGCGGAAGCCGCCGATAATCTTATAGCCCATGCCGATCGCAATGAACCGGTCCTCGAACTCGCGGGTCTGGAACTGGGCGCGGACCAGGATCGCCGCCTGGTTCAGGCTTGCCCCTTCGCGCTCCAACCGCTCGATCTCGTCGCCCACGCGGCGGGCTTCCTCGGGCGCGTCCCACACCCCGATCACGCGGACCTTGTCGCCACCGTTGCGCTCGGTCCACAGCGTCTTGCCCAGGCGTTGGCTATTGGCGTCGATCAGGCCGGAAGCCGCGGCCAGGATATCCGGCGTGGAGCGATAGTTCTGCTCCAGCTTGATGATCTTCGCGCCCGGAAAATCCTTTTCAAACTTGAGGATATTGGCAACTTCTGCGCCGCGCCATGAATAGATCGACTGGTCATCATCCCCCACCACGCAGATGTTGTGGCGCGGCTGGGCCAGCAGGCGCAGCCACAGGTACTGGACCTGGTTGGTGTCCTGGTATTCGTCGACCATGATATATTTGAAGCGCTGGCGATATTGCTCCAGCACGTCCGGGTGGCCGCGCAGCACGGTCAGCATGTGCAGCAGCAGATCGCCGAAATCGCAGGCGTTCAGCGCCTTCAGCCGATCCTGATAGAGCCGATAGAACTTCTGCCCCTGGCCATTGGCAAAGCTTTCGTTCTCCAGCGCGTCGAGGTCATCGGGACGCAGGCCCTTGTTCTTCCAGCGGTCAATGCACTGCGCCAGCTGGCGCGGGGGCCAGCGCTTTTCGTCCAGCCCCTCGGCCTGGATGAGCTGCTTCAACACGCGCAGCTGATCGTCGGTATCGATGATCGTATAGTTCGATTGCAGTCCGGCCAGCTCGGCATGGCGGCGCAGCATCTTGGCGGCGATGGCGTGGAAGGTGCCCAGCCAGGGCATCCCTTCAACCGCCGGGCCGACCAGATGCCCGACCCGCTCCTTCATCTCGCGCGCGGCCTTGTTGGTGAAGGTGACGCAGAGGATCTCGCTCGGCCAGGCGAGCCGGCCGCGAATGATATGCGCCAGCCGCGCGGTCAGCGCCGCGGTCTTGCCCGTGCCGGCCCCGGCCAGCATCAGCACCGGCCCTTCGGTCGCGAGCACAGCCTCGCGCTGGGGGGCGTTCAGGCCATCGAGCAGGGGATCGGAGGGGGAGTCGGGCAGCATGGTCACGCGGAACGGCTAGGGAACATCGCCGTCGGGTGCAAGCGCTTCGCGGCGGTTGACACCAGCCGTTATGCCCCGCAGCAATCGCAGTCATGCAGCCACTACGTCAGCACGCCCGCATCCTGACCGCCAGCCTCGTGGGCACGGCGGTGGAGTTCTATGACTTTTACATCTACGCGACCGCCGCGGCGCTCGTGTTCGGCCCCTTGTTCTTCCCGTCGAGCGATCCGACCACCCAGGTCATGCTCAGCTTCATGAGCTTTGGCATCGCCTTCCTCGCGCGGCCGGTGGGGGCGATTGCCTTTGGCCATTTCGGGGACCGGATCGGCCGCAAGTCGACCCTGGTCGCCTCGCTGCTGCTGATGGGGGGATCGACGCTGCTGATCGCCTTCCTGCCAACCTATGCGATGGTCGGCTGGGTCGCGCCGGCGCTGCTGTGCCTGTTGCGCTTTGGCCAGGGGTTCGGCCTGGGCGGCGAATGGGGCGGGGCGGCCTTGCTAGCGGTGGAGAATGCGCCGCCGGGCTGGACCGCCCGCTTTGGCGCTGCGCCACAACTCGGTGCGCCAGTCGGCTTCCTCGCCGCCAATGGCCTGTTCCTGCTGCTGGGGCTGTGGCTGACCGACGCCCAGTTCAACGCCTGGGGCTGGCGCTTGCCCTTCCTGTTCAGCGCCCTGCTGGTGATCATCGGCCTGTGGGTGCGGCTGCGGATTGGCGAAACGCCTGCCTTCAAGGCCGCGCTCGACAAGGCCCCACCACATGCCGTGCCGCTGTGGGAACTGCGCCGCCACCTTGGCCCACTGCTGGCCGGTAGCGCGGGGGTGATCGCCTGCTTTGCGATCTTCTACCTTGCGACGGCCTATGCCCTGGCGCAGGGGACCACGACCCTTGGCTATGAGCGAGAGACCTTCCTGGCGGTACAACTGGCGGCCAATACCTTCCTCGCGCTGGGGATCATCCTTGCCGCAATCTATGCGGATCACGCCTCATCGGGGCGAACCCTCTTGCTGGGTGCATTGGCCACCGTCGCGCTCGGGCTCGTTTTTGGGCCGGGGCTCTTGTCCGGCTCATTGCCGATCATCTTTGCCACTTTGGCCGCCGCGCTGCTGGTGATGGGCTTCGTCTATGGCCCGCTCGGCTCCTGGCTGCCCACCCTGTTCCCGGTTGGCGTCCGCTACAGCGGGATTTCGGTGGCCTTTAACGCGGGCGGCATTGTTGGCGGGGCCTTGACCCCGCTCGCGGCGCAGTGGCTCGCAGGCCACGGTATGGGCACGCAGGCGGGCCTGCTGCTCAGCCTGGCGGGGGTGGTGACACTGGCGGGTGTGCTGGCAGCTAAGCCAAAAGCCTGAACAGCGTCAGCCGCGCCTTGCCGACCTTGCGATCGGCGACGGCTTCCAGTCCCTTGACCTGCGGCACCTCATCGTGCGCGGTTTCCAGGCTGATCCAGGTGGCCGGACCGATCCAGCCAAGCCGGTTCAGCTTGTCGAGCGCCACCTGTCCGGCACCGGTGCCATAGGGCGGATCGAGCAGGATCAGGTCGAGCGGGGCCTTGGCCGGGCCCAGCGCGAGGACCGAACTCGCCCGAACATCGGTCTGTGGCTGGGCGTGGAGGTTGGCAATATTGCCGCGCAGCGCCCGCAGGGCAGCGGCATCCTGTTCGACGAACAGGCAGGTTGCGGCCCCGCGCGAAAGGGCTTCCAACCCCAGCGCGCCGGATCCGGCAAACAGGTCAGCCACCGTCAGCCCTTCGAAAGCGCCAATCCGGCTGACCAGCATCGAAAACAGCGTCTCGCGGGTGCGGTCAGCGGTAGGGCGGGTCGCATCGCCCGTTGGAGCCACCAATTTACGTCCGCGCCATTGCCCGGCGATGATCCGCAGGCTCATTTTCGCCCTGGTCCCGGCTTGCGCGGCGCTGGTTTACGCGCTGCGGGCTTCGCCGCGCCCGGCTTGCGCGGCCCATCACGGCGGATGCGCAGCCGCGCCTGCTCATGCGCCGGGCGTGCGACTGGTGCCTCGCCCGGAAGCTTCAGGCCCTTCATAAAGCGCTCAACTTCAACCTGCCGGATTTCCACCGCCTGCCCACGCGGCAGGTCGAGCAATTCGAACGGGCCGTACGAGGTGCGGATCAGGCGGCTGACTTCCAGTCCGAGGTGCTCCAGCACGCGGCGCACTTCGCGGTTCTTGCCCTCGGTGATCGTCACCTCGATCCACTGGTTGCGCCCGGTGCTGCGCTCCATGTTGGCGTTGATCGAGCCATAGCGGACGCCGTCGATCTCGATTCCCTCGATCAGTTCTTCCAGCTGCTCCTGGGTGATGTCGCCAAAGGTACGGGCGCGATAGGTGCGCGGCAGGCCGGTGGCGGGCAGTTCCATCGTCCGCTTCAGCCCGCCGTCGTTGGTCAGCAGCAGCAGACCCTCGGTGTTGAAGTCCAGGCGGCCGATCGGCATGACCCGGCCGGCATTAGCGGGCAGCGCATTGCGCAGCGCGGTATAAATCGTCGGACGACCGGCGGGATCGCGCTCGGCCGTCAGCAGCCCGGCGGGCTTGTGGAACAGGAATAGCCGCGCCGGATCGGGGGCTTTCACCGCCTTGCCGTCAACGCTCACGCCCTTCAGGCTGGTCAGCACGGTGTTGGGGGTGGTCACCACCTCGTCACCGATCTTGACGCGGCCATCGGCGATCATCCGTTCCACCTCGCGGCGGCTGGCAATGCCGGCGCGGGCAAGAAGCTTGGCGATGCGATCACCGTTACGGGGCGTGTCTGAACCTGTCATGGCGCGGCCTTAGCGGCAGAACGCCCGCGCGTCACCCTTCGGCAAGCGCGATCTGCTCGGCGCAGATTTCGTGGAGCCGGCGGATCCCGCCTTCCAGCGTGCCCAGCGTCAGTTCGGCCACTGCGCCGGTCGCCAGCCCCTGCTGGCCCAGCGCGGCGGCGCGAAAGTCCTCTGCGCCGAACACCCCGCCATCCAGCAGTTTCCAGCTCCGTTCCCAGTGATCGCGCGCCTTGTCGGTCTGCGGTGCTTCGGGGATCAGCATGAAGTCCTCAACCAGCGTCCGGTCGTGCCCCTGCGGCCAGAGCGCCATCACGTTGATGTAATCCGGGCTGATCACCAGGACAGTGGCCGGAAACAGCTGATAGGCAAAGGTCCCGATCCGGCGCAGCGCAGCCATGTCGGTCAGGTCAATGCCGTCCAGCTCGGCCGCACGGGCCACCAGGCTGCGCTGGTGTGGCCCGATCTGGTCCCCACTGGTCACCCCGTCCTTGAAGAACGGGCCGATCGTCGCCGCATGGAGCCGGGCGACATGGTAGCTTTCCAGAAAGGCATCCATGATCAGCTTCCAGTTGGAAGCGACATCGTGGGTCTTGCGCGCAAACAGGTGCAGTTCACGCATCGCGAACGCATCGAAATCCGCACCCAGCGTGATCGCGTCGCTGAAATCCGCTTCACCTTGCGGCGCATACCAGATCAGCCCGCCTGCTTCGCAGCTTGGCAATTCAGCCAGGCCATAGTCCGCCTTGTCGAGGCCGGGGAAGGTGTCGGGCCGCGGCAGGGCCAGCAGCCGTCCGTCGGTGGCATAGGTCCAGGCATGATAGGGGCAGGTCAAGCGCTTGCCGCACTGCACGTCCTGCCCTTCAACCAGCCGGGTGCCGCGATGCTTGCAGACGTTGAGGAAAACGTGAACCGCACCGTCACTGTCGCGGGTGATGAGCAAGGGGCGGCCGGTGGCATCGTGCGGCACCGCCATGTTCGGTTCCGGCAGCAGCGCCGAAGGGCAGAGCACCTGCGGCAGCCGGCCAAACAGCGCCGCCTGTTCCCGCGCCCAATGCCCCGGATCGGTATAGACGCTGGCGGGCACAGAGGAGATGCCGCTCGCGGGCCGGGTGCAACCATCGGCAATCGCCCGCGCCAGGGCAAGCTGGCCCGGGGTTGGGCTTCGGCCCGGAAGTGTGGATGCGGTAGCCATCAAGGCTAGGAATAGACCTAAACCGCGCTAGTGTCGCAAGCGATTTTGGTGGGGAGCGTTTGAATGTCGGTCGATCTGATCCGGTTTGTGATCTTTGTCGGGGTCTTGCTGGGCCTTGGTCTGCTGGCGACCCGCATTCCCTCGTTCCGGCCCTATCTGCGCAAGAACCCGCTGATCACCTTCCTGCTTGGCATCTCCAGCGGCTTTCCGCTGACCTTGCTGGTGGCGACGATGACCTTCTGGCTTGCCAAGGTCGGGATCGATACGGCCACCATCGGCTTCGCCGTTGCGCTGGGCACGCCCTATACGATCAAGTTCCTCTGGGCGCCGCTGGTCGACAAGCTGCCGATCCCGGTGCTGACCCGCCTGTTCGGCCAGCGCCGCAGCTGGCTTTACCTGGTTCAGGCGCTGCTGTTTGTTTCGATCTGGAAACTGGGGGCCAGCGACCCGCAGCCGGGCCACCTGGGGCCCTTCGTGTTCTGGGCGGTAGTCACGGCCTTCCTGTCGGCCACGCAGGACATCGTGATCGACGCCTATCGTATCGAAATTCTGGAAGAGGATGAATTCGCCCACGGCACGGCCACCAACCAGTTCGGCTATCGCACCGGAAACCTGATCGCCGGGGCAGGCACGGTCTATCTGGCCTCGGCCGAAGGGCTCGGGCTCGGCTGGGCCATGGGCTATGGGCTCACCGCCTTTGCGATCATCCCGGCCATCATCGGCTCGCTGATCGCCGGGCCGGGCAAATATGTTGATCGCTTTGCCCAGGCCAAGGGTATCAGCGCCGGGCAGTGGCTGCTGGAAACCGTGGTCAATCCGTTCCGCGAATTTCTGGGTCGCCATGGCGCCTTCCTGATCCTGGGCTTCGTGCTGATCTACAAGGTCGGCGATGCCATGGGGCAGACCATGCTCGCGCCGATGATCGTCGACCTTGGCTTTGCAGACCTCGATTACGTTTCCGCCAACAAGCTGTGGGGCTTCGGCGCGCTGATCCTCGGTTCGGCGCTGGGGGCACCGTTCATCCTCTGGCTGGGCATGGGCCGGGCGCTGCTGATCTCGGGCCTGCTGATGATGTTCTCGAACGTGATGTTCATGGTGCTGTCGCTCAGCGGCAACAATTACTGGATGCTGGTCGCCGCGATCGGGACCGAAAACGTGACCAGCGGGATCGGCTTGACGGTCTTTGCAACCTATCTCTCGGGCCTTTCCAGCCTGGCCTATACGGCCACCCAGTTCGCGCTGCTGTCATCCTTCGCGGCCTTTGGGCGAACCTGGTTGGCCTCGCCCGCCGGGGTGATTGCCGAAAAGCTTGGCTGGACCTGGTTCTGGGGCTTCACGATTATCGCCGCCGTGCCGGGCATGCTGTTGTTGTGGGTGCTGTGGAACAAGGGCTACCTGGTCCAGTCGATCCGCCAGCCCAGCGCCGAGGATGATGGGCCGGGAGCCTCGGCCAAGGGTTAGTCCGGCAGTTCGCCGTTCAGCCGCAGCACCTCGCCCGACAGATAGAGCGAACCGGCGATCAGCACCGGCAGGCCATCCTGCGGTAGCGCCGCAAGCGCACTGGGTACGTCGGAATAGGCAATCGCGCCGGGTCCGAATGCTTCTGCCGGATGCCATTCGTGCGTCGGCACGGGAACGGCAGCGATCGTCGCGGCATTCGCGGCGAGCGGTCCGGTCAGCGCTGCCGGATCCTTGTTCGCCAGCATCCCGATAATCAGGTGGAAGCGCCGATCCTGAAAGTGCTGCGCCAGCGCTGCGCCAGCGGACGGGTTGTGCCCGCCATCCAGCCAGACCTCGCGCGAGCCGATCAGCGGGCCAGCTTTCAGCCGTTGCAAGCGCGCGGGCCAGTTCGCGGCGACCAAACCGGTGCGGATTGAAGCCTCGGATACGGTCAGCGCGCTTTGGTGGCGCAGCATGGCCACCGCCAGTGCAGCATTGTCGGCCTGGTGCGGGCCAGTCATGGTTGGCAGTGGCAGGTCAAGCGTGCCGTGCTTGTCGCGATAGGTGATCCCGCTGCCCACTTCGGCAAACCAGTCGAGCCCGCGCAGGGCAGGGCGCGCGCCAGCCCGCATGGCCTGGTCCAGCACGGCCTTGGTCATCCCGGTATCGTAATGCTGCGTCACCAGCGGTACGCCGGGCTTGGCGATCCCGGCCTTTTCGAAGGCGATCCGTTCCAGCGGCACCTGCGGCACGCCATCCTCCGGGGCCAGCAGGAAGCGTTCGTGATCCAGCCCCAGCGCGGCGATCCCGCAGACGGCCGGCTGCTCCAGCACGTTGGTGGCGTCAAAGCGGCCACCCAGACCCACCTCAACCACGCAGACATCGGCCGGAACCCGCGTGAATTCGGCAAAGGCGGCGGCGATGGTCACTTCAAAGAAGCTGGGGTTGAGGTCGGCGCCCAGGTCGAGCACCTCGGCCAGCACATCGGCCAGCCGGTCATCCTCGATCAGCTGCCCCGCCAGGCGGAGCCGCTCGTTATAGCGGACCAGGTGCGGGCTGATCGTGGCGTGGACCTTGTATCCCTCAGCCTCCAGCATCGCGCGCAGGAACGCACAGGTGCTGCCCTTGCCATTGGTCCCGGCGACGTGGAACACGGGCGGCAGGCGCTTGTGCGGGTCACCCAGCCGCGCGAGCAGGGCACGGATCGTCTCCAACCCCAGCCGCCCCTCGGGCACGGAAAGTCCGCCCAGCCGGTCAAGCTGGGCCTGGACGCGTGGATGTTGAGACGTGGCGAAGTCGCGCATTCAAGCCCCCTCTTCTTCAGAGGAGGGGGTTGGGGGTGGCGGATTGCAGCCACAGGGTTGGCACCACCCCGCTGCGACTAGGCCCGGCTGCGCCGAGCCAAGTCTCGCTGCCCCTCCTCTGAAGAGGAGGGGGCAATTCACGCCGCTGCCTTTGTACCCAGGTAATCGAGCACCAGCGCCAGCTGTGCCTTCAGGTCACGCCGGTGGACCACCATGTCGACCATGCCGTGTTCGTGCAGGTATTCGGCGCGCTGGAAGCCTTCGGGCAGCTTTTCGCGGATCGTGTCCTGGATCACGCGCTGGCCGGCAAAGCCGATCAGGCAGCCCGGCTCGGCAATCTGGATATCGCCCAGCATGGCGTAGGAGGCGGTGACGCCGCCAGTGGTGGGATCGGTCAGCACGACGATATAGGGCAATCCTGCTGCATTCAGGCGGCGGATCGCCACGGTGCACTTGGGCATCTGCATCAGGCTGAGGATGCCTTCCT
>JBEEIN010000078.1:0-3556 GCA_041169825.1 Pseudomonadota bacterium | reverse complement strand
CACAGGTTTCCGAGGCGAACAGCTTGGCCGCAGCGGCCTTGCGCTGGATGTTCTCACCCCGGTCGGCGCGGGCGCAGGCATCGGCGATCATGCATTCGGCGGCGTAGAGTTCCGCCTCGCTATCCGCCAGCATGGCCTGGATCAGCTGGAAATTGGCGATCGCCTCGCCAAAGGCCTTGCGCTCTGTGGCATAGCGGATCGCGGTATCCAGCGCGCGGCGGCCCATGCCGACGCTCATCCCCGCAACCGAGAGGCGGCCGTTGTCGAGGCTCTGCATCGCGATCTGGAAGCCGCGCCCTTCTTCGCCGCCGACCAGCGCCGAGCCCGGGATGTGGACGTCTTCCATGATCACATCAGCGATGTGCGCACCCGATTGGCCCATCTTCTTGTCGGGCTTGCCGATCGTGATACCGGGCGTGGTCATATCGACGATGAAGCAGGATACGTGCGCGTTCTTGGGCAGCGCCTCTTTCGAGGTGCGCGCCATGATCAGGCCGATTTTCGCGTGCGGGCTGTTGGTGATGTACCGCTTCGTACCGTTGAGCTTGTAGCCATTGCCATCGCGCACTGCGCTGGTCTGCATCGCCGCGCTGTCCGATCCCGAACCCGGTTCAGTCAGGCCGAAGCAGGCGATCTCACCACTGGCGATGCGCGGCAGCCATTCGGCCTTTTGCTCGGGCGTGCCGAAGTTCTTGATCGCCGAACCGGTCATCCCGATGTTGATCGAGATGGTCGAGCGATAGGCCGGCGAGGCATAGCTCAGCTGCTTCACCGTCTCGATATACTGGCTGATGTTCATGCCAGCACCGCCGAACTCTTCGGGGATGGTGATCCCGAACAGCCCCATTTCGCGCATCTCGGCAAGGATATCATCCGGGATGCGATCCTGCGCGATCACCTCTTCCTCAGCCGGGATCAACCGCTCGCGGACATAGCGGCGCAGCTGTTCGATGAACTGTGCGAAGATTTCGGGGTCCATGCCGGGGTTCATGGGGCAGTTCCTTAGATGGGGTCGTATGGGAAGACGTGCGCCGAAACTTCATCGGCGCGCGCAAAGCTGGGCTTGAAGGCGGGGATCAGCTCATCGGCGATGGATTCGGGCGTCCAGCCTTCCAGCTTGGTCATCGAACGGATCGGACGCGGCTTGTTGTAGAGCACGATCTCGTTCTTGCGGACCGAGAAGATCTGGTTGGTGACCTCCTGCGAAGCGTCCGAGGCGAGATAGACCACCAGCGGGGCGATCTTGTCGGCGCTCATCGTCTTCAAGCGCTCAACCCGCTGCTTCTGTTCGGGCGTTTCGGCGGGGATCGAGGCGGTCATCCGGCTCCACGCGAAGGGGGCGATGCAGTTCGAACGCACGCCGGCACGGGCCATATCGAGCGCGATCGACTGCGACAGGCCAACGATCCCCAGCTTGGCCGCCGAATAGTTGGCCTGGCCGATATTGCCGATCAGGCCCGAGGTGCTGGTGAAGTGGATGAAGCTGCCCGATTGCTGTTCGCGGAAATAGGGCGTGGCCGCCTTGCTGACGTTGAACGTGCCGTTGAGGTGGACGTCGATCACCGCGCGCCAATCCTCGTGGCTCATCTTGTGCCAGATCGTGTCGCGCAGGATCCCGGCATTGTTCACCACGGCATCGATCCGCCCGAAGCGCTGAACCGCATCCTCGATTATCGAGGTCGCGCCGGCCGGGTCATTGACGAAAGCCAGGTTGGCATGGGCCCTGCCGCCCGCGGCAATGATGTCGTTGACCGTTTCCTGCGCCGGGCCTTCATCGCCGCCTTCGCCACTACCGCCCACGCCCGGGTCATTCACGACCACTGCCGCGCCGTGCTTGGCGCAAAGCAATGCGATCTCTCGCCCGACGCCGCGGCCCGCACCGGTAACTGCGACAACCTTGCCCTCAAGCATCCCCATGGATCGACTCCGTCTTAATCGTTCGATTAATCCCTAGGGGGCGGACCGGGAAAATCAACTGGCAGGAACAAGGTCCTTCAGCGGTATTGCCGGGTCGGCCAGCGCGGCCGGGTCTGCAGCCACCCGCTGCTCCACCAGCTTGCGGCCCTGGGCATAGTCACGCGCGCAGTTGACGCAGTCGAGCGCGATGACCTGGCCTTGCTTGAGATAGGCCACGGTAAAGCTGCGTGTTGCCGGATCGCCGCGCAGCACCGTTGCATCGTGACCGGTCGAAAGCCCCACGGTCTGCAGCTTCAGATCGTACTGGTTCGACCAGAACCATGGCGTCGCGGCATAGCTGGCCTCTTGCCCGGTGATGACCTTGGCCACCACGCTCGCCATATCGTTGGCGTTCTGGACCGATTCCAGCCGGATCACCGCACCATCGGCAAAGGCATTGGCATGGGCCGCGCAGTCCCCGATGGCGAAGACATGCGACAGGCTGGTGCGGCATTGGGCATCAACATCCAGACCGTTGCCGCCCGCAGCACCCGCCGCAACCAAGACGCCGATCGACGGGATAATGCCGATGCCAACGATCACGACATCGGCCGGAATAATCGTGCCGTCCGCCAGCTTGACGCCAGTGACGCGGCCATCACCTTCGATGCCTTCGACTGTCATGCCGGTGCGTAGGTCCACCCCGTGGGCGCGATGCTCAGCCTCATAGAACTGCGACAGGTCTTCGCCCGCCACCCTTGCCAGCACGCGCGGCAGGGCTTCCAGCAAGGTCACCTGCTTGCCGAGTTTGGACAGCACCGCCGCCGCCTCGAGCCCGATATAGCCGCCGCCGATGACCACGGCCGTCTGCGCCTGGGGCAATTCAGCCATCAGCGCATCGACATCGGCGCGCGTGCGGACATAGTGAATGCCGGGAAGTTGCGCGCCGGGGCAGGAAAGGTGGCGCGGGTCTCCACCGGTTGCCCAGACCAGCTCTCCATAAGCCAGCGTTGAGCCATCGGCCAATGTCAGCTGCCGCCGATTGGGATCAACGGCGGTTACCCCACGCCCCAGCAGCAGCTCCACCTGCTTGTCCGTCCAGTATTCTCGCGGGCGCAAGTAAAGCCGCTCAAACGGCTTTTCCTGGGCGAGGTATTCCTTGGATAGCGGCGGTCGCTCATAGGGTGGCTCGGTTTCGCGGCCAACGATCGCGATCGATCCGCCGAACCCCTGGCCACGCAGCGCAATCGCGGTCTGGGCGCCGCCATGGCCCCCGCCGACAATAACAACGTCAAAGTGCTGCATCGGATCGTGGTCCAGTTGTCGCCTGTGGGAATATTGCTCGGCGCTAACAAGAATGCGGACCCGTCACAAGGCACGCCAAACCGATGGGGACACAATTGCCGATCCGATTTGCATGGCGATTTGGCGCTGCTAATGGTGCCGGTGCGGGTCTGGTCAGATTAGCGCCTTGCGGGGCGGGGGAGAACAGCATGCCGCGCATTTTGCGCCTGGCCGCGATCGTCGCGCCAACCATCCTGCTCAGTGGCTGTGGCGGAGGTGCCGCACTGCAGCCGGATCGTTCGATCTTTAGCCTGGACAGCAACTACCAGCGCTATGGCTACACCATCCCGATTGAGGAAACCTTCGATCGCACGGT
>JBEEIN010000077.1:0-10797 GCA_041169825.1 Pseudomonadota bacterium | reverse complement strand
TCACCACGATCTCATCGAGACCGCCATTGTTTGCGGCTTCCTGAGCCAAAACCGGGGTTGCGACGGCCAGCAGGCTGGCACCAAGCATCAAACGAACAGCAATACGCGGGCTATGGACAGTCTTCATGATTCCTCCCCCTCAACCGTCGATTTTCGGTTTGAGTTGCGCAATGACTGACAATTTGCGTAAAAAATGTCAACCATCATTGCGCAATATGTCATTGATCGGCGCATATCGCCCGATAATGTGTCAAATTTGTCGACCTGATTGCCCGAAACGGAGGCTAGACGAGCGGCTCATCATCGTGGTTAGCGGGAGCGGCGCAGACAGCCAGGGCAGCCTCGATTTCGCGCAGATAGCGCAGCGTGCTGGCCGTCAGATCACGCAATTCATCATTGGCCTGGTCGGTTGCCGTAACAAACCGCAGCTCGTCACGCTGAACCCAGCCCTTGGCGATCAGTTGCTCAATCTTGCGCCGCACGGTTTCGCGGGGAATGCCGCTATAGTCGGCAATCGACTGGAGGTTGATCGCCAGCGGTTCAACGGATCCGACGGTCCCTTCGAGGAACTCTGCGTGCGTCATGGCATCGGGCGCAAACCGCGGATTGAAGGTCCGCTCACCAATGATGGTCAGCACCAGGAACAGGTCCAGATCGCCATCACAGGCACGACGGCATTCGATCAAATGCCGCGTGAAGGCAGCGACATGCTGCGCATGCAGCTTACCAAAATTGCGCTCTAGGCGATCGCCCGCCACGTTTCGCTCCCGTCAGCCAGATCTGGCCGAACAGACCAGCTTCGCCACTCGGTTTATGCGTTCATGGGCGCGCCGACAACCGTTGCCGATGGTGCAATCACGGCTCGACGATGTTGAAGTCCAGTCGGGGCTGCTCCAGCATGGGCAACAGTTGCTGAATTGGCGCTGGATCGCCTGCCAAAGTCACCTGGCCCGCAGCCACCATCCGGTCGAGCGGCACCTGACGGAACAGGATCCCCAACAGCACGGGCTTGGGACCGGTCAGCGTGGGGGCTCCGGCCAGGCTTTGGCCCTTTTCACTGACCAGCACCGCATGGCCCAGGGTAATGGCAAAGCGATCGCCGCTGATGCTATCAACCAGATTGAAGGCCAGTTTGGTGGTCCCTGCTCGTTCTGGCACCACGGTCGTGGCCAGCAGGTCCAGAAAGTTGGCCAGCGGGGTGGCCATCATCAGATAGCTGGGGCCGCGTTCTGCGTAACCATCAGGCTTCCCTTGCCGCAATTCGCGCGCTCCGGTCAGGTAGATGTTGCGCCAAATCGCGCTTTCCGCCTGATAGCCCAGCTGTTCATAGCTGTCGGCCAGCAGTTTGCGGGCGCCAAGATCGCGGGGATCGGCAAAAACGCCATAATTGGCGAGCTCTGCCGACCAGCGGTAGTCACCCGTATCATAGGCTGCCCGCGCCTGCCGCAAGAGCCCGGCGGGCCCGCCCAGCGCCTTGACCATCCGTTGGGCCCGTTCGACTGGCGGGTGGGGATTGAGATCCGCCGGAACGCCATCGTACCAACCCATGTAACGATCATAGACCGCCTTGGCGTTGTGGCTGACGGTTCCATAAAATTCCCGCAACGACCAATCATTACGCAAGGCGGCGGGCAATTTAAGGCCTTCGGCAATCTCGGTCGGAGTCTGGCCCATGTTCATGCGGCGAACGGACTGATCGTGGATGAATTTGTAGGCATCGCGCTGATTGGCAATGTGGGTCTGGACGGCAGCATTGCCGAACCGCGGCCAGTGGTGTGAGGCAAAGCTCAACTCGGCCTGCCCGCCCCATTCGCGCAGGGCCTCGGTCAGATAGTCAGCCCAGGCCTTGGCATCGCGGACTTTTGCACCGCGCAGAGTCTGCACATTGTGCAGGGTCGACGTTGCCGTCTCAGCCAGGCACAGCGCCTTCAATGAAGGGATCCAGATATTGAATTCGGTTGGTGCCTCGGCCCCCGGGGTCATCTGGAACACCAGTTCGACGCCATCGATGGTCACCGAATGGTTGGTCTGTTCGATTTCAAGCGTCGGGGGGATGAACCCTTGCTTGCCCGCCGCAATCGCTGTGCCCATGCCCATCCCGACATGGCCACGCGGCCCCCGCGGCAAGAAATAGCCGAACTGATAGAAGGCGCGGCGGCCCATCGCCGTTCCGGCCAGCATCCATTCGCTGACCACTTCATCAACAAAGCCCTTTGGGGCGATGATCTGGACCTTGCCCGCGGCCACATCCCGCGGGTCGACAATTCCGGTCACGCCGGCAAAGTGATCGGTATGGCTGTGGGTATAAATCACAGCCAGGACCGGCTTATCGGCAACGTGCTGCTTCACCAGCGCGAAGGCCGCGCGCGCCACCTCTTCAACCGTCAGCGGATCGATCACGATCCAGCCCTTCGGCGTTTCGATGAAGGTGACGTTGCTGTTGTCGAAGTTGCGGACCTGATAGAGGCCCGGCGCCAGCCGGAACAGGCCTTCGGCGCGCAGCACCCGATTTTGCCGCCAAAGCGCGGGATTAACGGTTTCGGGCGCCACACCTTCAACAAAGTCATTGCCGGCCAAATCAAACGACGGCTGGCCATTGGCTTGCCGGATCACGGCATCGGGCCAGGATGCAATAAAGCCGCGCCGGGCGAATTCGAAATCCACGCCATCTTCGGGCGGCAGATCCTTGGCCGCCTGGGCGAGGACGGCCCGTGTCGCGGCCGTTGCCCCCTGTGGAGCCAAGACAGGCTGCGCATGGGGTGATTCAGCCTGGAGACCGCTGGCCAGCGTGGCAGCCAGCGCGAGCATCATGGCACGGCTCAATTTGGGCATGAAGGTCCTCTCCGATCAACTTCGCCACCGTTATAGCGTGCGGCATCGCCACCCGGAACGCGCTCGTCGCCCATTCCGGGCGGCAGGTGGCAGATGAGGATACAGGCGATGGACAGGCAAAAAGCCGATTATGTGATTGTCGGGGCCGGCTCGGCGGGCTGCGTGCTTGCCAACCGCCTGTCTGCTGATCCGGCCAATCGCGTGGTGTTGATCGAAGCCGGCGGCTCTGGCGAAAGCCTGTTCGTTTCCATGCCGGCTGGCTATGGCAAGACCACTGCGGAATTCGGCCATTCCTGGCACTATTCCAGTGCCGAAGAGCCCGGCATTGGTGGTCGGAACATGCTGCTGCCGCGCGGCCGCGGCCTGGGCGGTTCATCCAACATCAACGGCCTGCTCTATGTCCGAGGGCAGGCAGCCGACTATGATGCTTGGAGCAACCTTGGCGCGATCGGCTGGAGCTGGGCCGATGTAGCCCCCTATTTTCGCCGGGCCGAAACCTATGCCAGTGGTGGTGACCCACTGCGCGGCGACGCCGGCCCGCTGCGGGTTGAGGAGGTTCGCCAGCGCGACCCGACCAGCGACGCCGTGCTGGCGGCCTTTGCCGAGATCGGCGTTCCTTTGAATCCCGATTACAATGGCGCAGACCAGACCGGGGCCTGTTATTACCAAACGACCGTGGCCGACGGGCGGCGCTGTTCGGCCGCGGATGCCTATCTGCGACCGATCCTGCACCGCCAGAACCTGACCGTCATAACCGAGGCGCAGTGCTACCGGGTGCTGTTCGAGGGGCGCCGCGCCAGCAGTGTCCAGCTGGATCGGGCGGGCCAGTCCATGACGATCGAGGCCCGCAAGGAGGTGATCCTGGCGGCTGGGGCCTATCACAGTCCCAAGTTGCTGATGCTGTCCGGGATTGGACCTGCCAGCCACCTGGCCGCGCTGGGTATCCCGGTTGTGCAGGATCGGCCCACGGTCGGATCGAACCTGCAGGACCATTACATCCTGCCGATGAGCTGGGCCTTGCAGCCGGGCACCTTTAGCTACAACCGCGAACTCGCGGGCGGACGGTTGGTCTGGAACGTGCTTCGTTACCTGGCCCGCCGAACCGGCGCGATGACGATCCCCGCCGCGCAAACCGGTGCCTTCGTCAAATCCGACCCGGTGCTTGAACGTCCTGACATCCAGTTTCACTGCTTGCCCGTCAGCGGCGAGCTTGATCAAACCAGCGACGGCCAGAAACCGACCCTCTCACCCTATCCCGGCCTAACGCTTGCCCCAACGGTTCTGCGCCCGGAATCGCGTGGCCATGTGCGCCTGGCAAGCCCAGACCCCAGCGCCGTGCCAGAAATCGTGCACAATTATCTGACCGCCGAATATGATCGCCAGCTGTCTATCAAGGCCATGCGAATGACCCGCGCCTTGGCGCAAGCACCATCGCTGGCCCGGGTGATCGCCCACGAGGCCTTTCCCGGGCCGGGCGTGGCCGACGACGCCGGGTTGCTTGATTTTGCCCGGCGGACCGGCAACACCGGATACCATCCAGTGGGCACCTGCCGCATGGGTATCGACGATCAAGCCGTTGTTGATCCCCGATTGCGGGTGCGGGGCGTTGACGGGCTGCGCGTGATCGATGCTTCCATCATGCCGAGATTGATCTCGGGCAACACCAATGCCGCCGCCATGATGATTGGCGACAAAGGCAGTGATCTTATCCTGGAAAAAGGCGAAGGCTGAAAATGACACAAGCTTCACCCCCAGACAGCATCGGACAGGACGTTCTCTTCACCGTCGACGGCGGCATTGCAACCGTGCTGCTGAACCGGCCGGCCAGCCGGAATGCCATCAATGGCAAAGTGACCGAAGCCCTGCGCTGGATCGTTGATGCCATCAATCAGGACCCGGCCATCAGCGTCGCCATATTGGGATCGAACACACCGGGAATGTTTTGCGCGGGCGCCGACCTTGCCGAGATCGCCAAGGGCGGCGGCGCAAGATTCGTCGACGCGCAATATGGCTTTGCTGGCCTGGTCCGCGCACCGCGCGCGAAACCGTGGATCGCCGCGGTCGATGGACCGGCGATGGGGGGCGGCTTCGAGATAGCGCTAGCTTGCGAAATGATCGTCGCCTCTGACCGGGCCTTATTCGGTCTGCCCGAGGTTAAGCGCGGACTGATGGCCATGGCCGGCGGCGCGATCCGTTTGCCCCGGTTGCTGCCGCGGGCCCTCGCGCTCGAGGCGCTTCTGACTGGCGATCCCATCCCCGTCACCACGGCACAGGCGTATGGCCTGGTGAACCAGGTTGTCGATCCAACCGCCGTCCTGCCAGCCGCGCTTGACCTGGCAAAGCGTGTGGCTGCCAATGCCCCGATTGCCCTGCGTGAAAGCCTTTCGCTGGCCCTGGCGGCCAGCATTGGCGGCGAGGAGACCCTGTGGACCGCCAATGATGCGGCCTTGTTGCGGGTATCCCAAAGCGAGGATGCGCGCGAAGGCCCCTTGGCCTTCATCGAGAAGCGCCCGCCAGTGTGGACAGGCAAGTAAGACCAGGCGGAACAGGAACGATTGAGATTGCTGGCAGAGGGAGCAGAAGGGCGAACCTTTCTGCCCCATGCATGTCGGTGGACCTTCGAAAGGGTGAAGTTTTTCTGTTCTGCTTCTGGCTGGTGCACCGCACAAAGCCCTGCCGGGCTCCCTGTTCGACTTTAAACTAAGCGCAGCGCTTCTTCCTCCAGCCATTCTCTCGGTTTAACCAACGTGTCCGCATGAGGCCCGGCACTGCTCGGCTTCGGGCTTTGCTAGCGGGCCCGTTCGGCTCCGGATAAATACGCAATTGCGAGCTAATCATGGGGTAAGTTCAGCAGCAATATGCGCCTCTTATCACCCAGGATAGGAGCGCCACGTGCCATGCTAAAGCGGATCAGCCCATCACAGGTCGAAATGGGCATGTTCGTGCACAAGCTGGAAGGAAGCTGGTTCAAGCACCCGTTCTGGAAGACCAAGTTTGTCCTTGATGACCCGGAAACGCTGGAAGACCTTCGCGATGCCGATATCGCAGCGGTCGTGATTGACGTTTCGAAGGGCTGCGATGTGCTGGTCCGCCGCAAGGATGCACCGCCTGCCCGCCCCGCGCCAAGGCCTGCGTCCAAACCGCTGCTGCAAAGCCGCCGCGCTGTGGCACCGGTTGCTCCAGCGCCCTTCGACTTCCGCTCGACAGTACCGCAAAACACCGTGCGCGAATTTGGCCATGCCACGCGGGTTGCCGACCGCGGGCACAAGGTCGTCACCAAGCTGTTCCTGGAAATGCGGCTGGGCAAAACGATCCCGGCCAAGGCGGTCGAGCCGGTGATCGAGGACATCTTTGCCTCGGTCCAGCGCAATCCGCATGCCTTCAACGGGCTGATGCGGTGCAAGCAGGACAACGAATTCCTCTATCGCCACGCGCTTGCCTGCTCGGTGCTGATGGTTTCGCTCGGCCGCGCGCTCAAGCTCTCTCCGGACGAGATCCGCGAAGCCGGAATGGCCGGGCTGATGTTCGATGTCGGGATCAACCTGCTGCCGGTCGATCTGGCCGATTACGGCAACGACCATCGCCGTTTGCCGCCGAACCTGCTGATGCAGCACGCAGAGCTGGGCGCGAACTTTCTGGAGGCGAGCGGCCTGCCCCCGGCGATCAGCATGGTCGCGCGCCACCATCACGAGCGCTTTGATGGCAATGGCTATCCGGCGCGGTTCAGCAGCGCAGGCATCCCGCTGCTGAGCCGAATGGCGGCCATCTGTGATACCTATGACGAACTCGCGAGCTTCGTGCCGGGATCGGCCCCGGTCGATCCTGCCGCAGTGCTGCAAGCAATGTCAGCCGAGCGCGACCGGTTCGATCCAGAGGTCTTCGCGGCCTTTGTCCAGTGCATCGGGACATTCCCGATCGGTACCTTTGTCGAACTCAGAAGCCAGCGCCTGGCCATGGTTATCGACCAGGGCCCCAACGATCTGACCAAGCCGAAGGTGCGCACCTTCTTTTCGCTCGCCACGGGCCAAAGTGTGCGGAGCGAAGACATCGACCTTGCCAATTGCTTTGGTGTCGATGAAATCGTTGGCCTGGCAGACCTCTCACGCTTCGAGGCAGAGGAAGCGATGGAAATGCGTTCGCGCATGCTGGCGGCGGTAGCGAAGGGCAAATAGCACAGAGCGCTTGTGAAGCCTTGCTGAGCGGCTAGTCTGTCCAGGACAGGAGAGCCCATTCATGCAAGCAGTCCAAGCCTTCATTGCCGCCACCGGCGGTCCCAATGTGATCCAGTGGCAGACGGTTGACCTGCCAGCTCCCGCTCCGGGCGAAGTGCTGTTGCGGCATGAGGCGATCGGGCTGAACTTTATCGACACCTACCTGCGCACTGGACTTTACCCGGCGAAGCTGCCCACTGGCCTAGGCTTTGAAGCGGCGGGCGTGGTCGAAGCGGTTGGTGCCGGGGTGGAGCACCTAAAGCCGGGCATGCGCGCGGCCACCTTTGGCGGCGCGCCCGGGGCCTATGCCACGGCCCGGATCGTGGCGGCGCGAGACGTCTATGCACTGCCCGATACGGTCGACGCAAAGACCGCCGCGGCCGTCTTCCTGAAGGGTGCGACCGCGGAGATGCTGGCCGAGCGCTGCGCACCGGTTGCGGCGGGCGAATGGGCGCTGGTTCCGGCTGCCGCGGGCGGGGTTGGGCAATTGCTGCTGCAATGGCTGAACGCGCGCGGCGTGCGGGTGATCGGCACGGTCGGTTCGGCCGACAAGGTGGCTCTGGCCCAGGCTTGCGGCGCGGAAGCGGTGTTCCTGTCCGGCGATCCGGACCTGGTTGCCAAGGTGGGCGAGACCACTGGCGGCAAGGGCGTGCGGGTATCCTATGACGGGGTCGGCATAGCCAACTGGCAGACCTCGCTTGATTGCATGGCGCCGCGCGGCACGATCGCCAGCTTTGGCAATGCCAGCGGCCCGGTAACCGGCGTGGCGCTGCGCGATCTGGCGACGCGGGGTTCGTTGTTCGTCACCCGCCCGGGCGTCTACGACTATTACCGTGACCCCGAAGAAGCCCGCGCGGGCTCGGCCCGGCTGTGGGACATGGTGGCCAAGGGCGTGCTCAAGGTTTCGATCGGCCAGACCTATGCCCTGACCGACGCCGCCCAGGCGCACATTGACCTGGAGAATCGCAAGACCGTGGGATCGACCCTGCTGCTGCCCTAGGCGATGTTCGCCAGTGCCATATCGCGGCAGAACCCCGGTTGCATGCCCATCTGGAAGTGCTGTTGCACCCGCTGGATCGCATCGGCGCGGGTGATGTTGCCATCATGGTTCACATCCAACCCCTGATTTTGGGCATATTGCACCGGATAGGGGCCATTCCGCCCGAACAGCACGGTCGAATCCGGCTTACCAATCCCGCCAGGCCAGAGGATCGCCATGTAGATATCGCCAAGGTTGTTTAGCCGCCCCCTGTTGGGCGCGAAGTATTGCCAGACATAATGCAATTGGTCCTCGGGCGTCATTGCACCCAGCGCTTCGGTACTTGTGCCCATCGCCGCAGCAGTCGACGGCATGAACTGGATCAGGCCAATCGCGTGCGAGGTCGTGTTCATCACGTTGGCGCTGAAAGTCCGCGCGGATTCCCACGCCATGCAGGCCATCAATCCGCTGGCATCAAGCCCAAGGTCCTGCTGAATCCAGAGCACCCGCTGGCAAAAGGTCAGACTTACCTTGTTTCCCCAGGCCAATAGCATGTCACCCTCCATCGCCGTCTGCCGAGGCAGCTTGATGGAGCATGTGTTCCAGATTACGAAAAGTCACGCAATTAGTTGATTTACCTAGGTATTTTCGGTCGCGAACCAGATGACGTGGCGCGGCCCCTTGCCCTTACCATTGGCATCATAACGGGCGCGAACCTCTACTTCGTCAACGGTAAAGCCAACGCTTTCCAGGCGGCGGACGAACTTGTCGTCGCGTTCCGCTGACCAGATAGCCAGGACACCGCCGGGTGTCAGCGCCTTGCGGGCATTGTGCAGACCGGCTTTGCCGTAAAGCCGGTTGTTTTCCGGGCGGACCAGGCCGTCCGGTCCGTTGTCGACATCCAGCAGGATCGCATCGAACGGCTCTGGGGCCAGCAGGATCGCATCGCCGACATCGTCCATCACCAGCCGCACGCGCGGATCGTCAAGGCAATCCGCCGCAAGTTCGGCCATCGGACCGCGCGCCCATTGGATGATTTCCGGCACCAGTTCGGCCACGGTGACATGGCCCTGCGGACCCAGCCGCGCCAGCGCCGCGCGCAGGGTAAAGCCCATGCCATAGCCGCCAACCAGCAGCCGCGGCGCCGCCCTGCCCTTGAGCCGATCGAGCGTCATGGTCGCCAGCGCCTCTTCCGAGCCGCGCATGCGGGTGCTCATCAGTTCGTTATGGCCCATCACGATCATGAAATCGCGACCGTGGGCAAAGAGCTTCAGCTCTTCCCCTCCCGGCACCTGGGCCGTGCCCAGCAACTCACGCGTGATCACGCTGCGCGCTGGCCCCGGTCAACCGCTTCGGCGTTGAGCATGTCGGCCAGCAGGAAAGCCAGCTCAAGCGACTGGGCCGCATTGAGGCGGGGATCGCAGTGGGTGTGATAGCGATCGGCCAGACGCTCGTCGCTGATCGCCACGGCCCCGCCGACGCATTCGGTGACATCCTGCCCGGTCATCTCAATGTGGATGCCGCCGGCATGGGTGCCCTCGGCGCGATGGACCGCGAAGAAGCCGCGCACTTCGCGCAGGATCCGATCAAACGGACGCGTCTTGTAGCCGCTGTCCGCCTTGATCACATTGCCGTGCATCGGATCGCATGACCAGACCACCGGGTGCCCTTCGCGCTTTACGGCGCGAACCAGCGGGGCCAGGCCAGCTTCAACCTTGTCATCGCCAAACCGGCTGATCAGGGTGATGCGGCCAGCTTCGCGGGCAGGGTTCAGCAGATCAAGCTGACGCAGCAGTTCATCCGGCTGCAGGCTGGGTCCGCACTTGAACCCGATCGGGTTGCCCACCCCGCGCAGGTATTCGACATGGGCCGAACCTTCGAACCGGGTCCGGTCACCGATCCACAGCATGTGGGCAGAGGTATCGTACCAATCGCCCGTTAGCGAATCCTGCCGGGTCATCGCCTGCTCATAAGGCAGGTGCAGCGCCTCGTGGCTGGTGTAGAAACTGGTGCCCTTGAGCTGCGGCACGGTCGACGGATCGATCCCGCAGGCTTCCATGAAGTCCAGCGCTTCACCGATGCGGGTGCTGATTTCGGCAAATTTGTCTGCCCAGGGAGAGCGGCCCATGAAATCGAGCGTCCACTGATGGACCTGACGCAGGTTGGCATAGCCCCCGGTCGAGAAGGCGCGGACCAGGTTAAGCGTCGCGGCTGACTGCGAATAGGCCTGCAGCAAGCGCTGCGGATCGGGGATGCGGGCTGCGGGCGTGAACTCGATCCCGTTGATGTTGTCACCCAGGTAGCTGGGCAGCTCAACCCCGTCGATCACCTCAACCGGCGACGAACGCGGCTTGGCGAACTGGCCGGCCAGGCGGCCAACTTTCACCACCGGCTGCTTGCTGGCAAAGGTCAGCACGACCGCCATCTGCAACAGCACGCGGAAAGTATCGCGGATGTTGTTGGGGTGGAATTCGGCAAAGCTTTCGGCGCAGTCCCCGCCTTGCAGCAGGAAGCCCTTGCCCGCCGCAACCTGCGCCAGATCGGCCTTCAGCGCGCGCGCTTCACCGGCGAAGACCAGCGGCGGAAAAGTGGTCAGCGTTTCGGTTACCTTGCCGAGTGCTGCGGCGTCGGGATAGACCGGCAGGTGCCGGGCTTCACGCGATTGCCAGCTTTCGGGGGTCCAGTTACTTGCCACTTTACTGCTCCTTTTCGAGCGCGGGCCATAGCGCCGTCTCTTCGCAATTGCAAAAGACGAAAAGTTGATCGGTCAAATCG
>JBEEIN010000076.1:0-5093 GCA_041169825.1 Pseudomonadota bacterium | reverse complement strand
AGCTGAAGCGCTGCATCACGCCCATGTCGGCCGCATCCGGGCAAGCGCCCCGTTCCTGGGCCAGCAGCAGCGAAGCCTCATCCGCCTTGGCGGCGATGTGCTTGAACATCTTGAGGTTGAGTGCCTTGGCCATCGCGCTTTCAAAGCCGATGCCCTTTTGCTGCAGGAACGAGTGGAAGCCCATCACGCCCATGCCGACCGACCGCTCACGCGCGGCGGAATACTTGGCGCGGGCCATCTCGTCCGGGGCGCGATCGATATAGTCCTGCAGCACGTTGTCGAGGAAGCGCAGCACGTCCTCGATGAAGCGCTCGTCCTTGTTCCACTCATCCCAGGTTTCGAGGTTGAGCGAGGACAGGCAGCAAACCGCGGTGCGATCGTTGCCGAGGTGGTCAACGCCGGTCGGCAGGGTGATTTCCGAGCAGAGGTTCGAGGTCGAAACCTTGAGCCCCAGATCGCGGTGATGCTTCGGCATCATCCGGTTCACGGTGTCGGAGAAGACGATGTAGGGCTCACCCGTGGCGAGCCGGGTTTCAACCAGCTTCTGGAACAGGCTGCGGGCATCGACCGTGCCGCGCACCGAACCGTCCTTGGGCGAACGCAGGTTGAATTCGGCACCGTCGCGGACGGCTTCCATGAATTCGTCGGTCAGCAGCACGCCGTGGTGCAGGTTGAGCGCCTTGCGGTTGAAGTCCCCCGAAGGTTTGCGGATTTCGAGGAACTCCTCAATCTCTGGGTGCGAAACGTCAAGATAGCAAGCCGCCGAACCGCGGCGCAGCGAACCCTGCGAGATGGCGAGGGTCAGGCTGTCCATCACCCGGACGAAGGGGATGATGCCGCTGGTCTTGCCATTTAGACCGACCGGTTCACCGATCCCGCGGACCTGACCCCAATAGGTGCCGATCCCGCCGCCGCGCGAAGCGAGCCAAACGTTCTCGTTCCAGGTACCGACAATTCCTTCGAGGCTGTCCGACACCGAGTTCAGATAGCACGAGATCGGCAGACCGCGCCCGGTGCCACCATTCGACAGAACCGGCGTGGCCGGCATGAACCACAGCTTCGAGATGTAGTCGTAAAGGCGCTGGGCGTGCGCCTCATCATCGGCATAGGCATCGGCGACGCGGGCGAACAGGTCCTGATAACGCTCACCGGGCAGGAGGTAGCGGTCATCCAGGGTGTCCTTGCCGAAATCGGTCAACAGGGCATCGCGGGCGTGATCGACTTCGATCTGGAAGCGACGCGGCTGGACCGTCTTGGAATCGTCCACCTTGGGGGCAGCTACAGCCTTGACCATGGCTTCCGCGGCGGCCTGTGCCACCAGCGCTTCGGAACCGAGATCAGCCTTGTCTGCCATGCTTACAGCCGGGTCCCTGCCCGCCTCCTTCTTCTTTGCCTTCACCGGCGCGTCTGCCGCCGCAATTGCATCAAGCTCGCCCATTGTCGGCTCGTCCCCGGACCTGAATTCCACGTGCTGCCCCTTATCAACCTATTGCCTGCCCCGCGCGGTTCCCCGGACCATTCCCGGACCCCGCAATGTTCCACATTCGTTCGAATCGACAGCAAGGCTGCGATCCTACCAGAGCAGGCGAACAAATGGAGAAAAACTTATCCCCGTTCTGTCCCCAGCACTGTCCGCCCCGGCACCCGATGAAGCCCCTTCACCGACCGAATCCGGCCCCGTTCGCGCGTTTCGCACGTTCTCGGCCAAATCTAGGTCTAGAGGTCCCCCCAAGTGCCGGACCACAACCTATAGTGCCTGATCCCGAATCACACGCAAGGGGGTAAATCGCACGTTCATCTTTATGCGGGGTGCTTTTTGCCGAGCCGCTGCCTTCCGCAATGCAGCGACGCGCGGGAAATCCGCCACTGGCGGCAGGCGCAAGAGTCAAAGTGAATCTGTGAAAAAATTTTTGTCCGGGGAGAGGGGGCTCGACCGCTTGACTAAGGATAGAATCAACCGCCGCAATGAACTTGCGCGAAGGGCCTTTCCGGCAAGATTCTGATCGCAAAAGAGGTTGTGAAGACGGCCATTCCCAGCGCGCCGGACGATCGGCTGCCAAGCCGCAGCGACTAACCCTGCTTTGTCAAACTTTTACCTTTCCGCGTTAACCACGGCGGCATCAATACCGCTCCGGGCTAGTGAATCCCCGCCCGGTGCAGCTGCCAAGGAATATGGGATGCCCGTTCTGCAAAAGATTACGCGTTTCGACCAATCGATGATCTGGCCGCTCCTGCACAGGTTCTATGCCGAAGCCGGACCAGAGGCCTGGTCGAGCAATATCGTGCCCCAGCGCAGCACGTCGAACGCCTTTTGCGCGGATACCCGCGGGGCGGCGGCAGCACCTCAAGCGACGGTGGCTATCCGCCCGGGGGGCAGCAGCGGGGGGACCGAGGTCCCCGAACCGGGTGTGCTGGGGCTCTTCGGCCTGGGTACTCTGGCCGCAGCCTGGAGCCGCCGGAAACGGTTCGGCAAGGGCAAGAACCACACCAACTGAACGACAGTCGGTTTGGTGCGGAACTGAAAAGGGGGGCTCTCGCCCCCCTTTTCTCGTTACCGCGAAGGGTGGGCTTAGCGGGCCACCCCGGTGATCGCATCAGCCACCTCGTCGACCAGTTCCAGCGGCAGGTCATGACCCATCCCCGGGATCTCATGCAACCTGGCCCCCGGAATATGCGCCGCCGTGTCACGACCGCCCTCAACCCGCACCAGCGGGTCATCGACCCCGTGGATCACCAGGCTGGGCGCGCTCACGTTTTTCAGGCGCGAACGTCGGCAGCCATCGTCGATAATCGCGGCCAGTTGCCGCCCCGCCCCGGTGGGGTGAAAGCTGCGCTCGAAATCGCGGGTGATGCGCTCCACCAGCCGGTCTTCCGGAGTGGGATAGGCCGGGCTGCCAATCGCGCGGGCGATCCGGGTGACATGGGGGATCATGTCCGCCAGCGTGGCATTGGCGGGCGGCGGGGTGGTCAGCGCCTTGAACGCCTCGGGCCGGGCCGGGGGCACCCGGCGGTTGCCGGTGGTCGACATGATCGAGGTCAGCGACAGCGTCCGCTCCGGGTAGGTTGCCGCCACCAGCTGCGCGATCATCCCACCCATCGAGGCGCCGACGATATGCGCCTTGGCGATCCCAAGCGAATCGAGCAGCGCCACGGCATCGGCGGCCATGTCGGTCAGGCGGTAGGGCAGCTTCGGACGCAGCCCGAACAGCCGCATCAGCAGCACCTTGCGGACATTGGGCACGCCGTGCTCGGTGAACTTGGTCGACAGGCCGATGTCGCGGTTGTCATAGCGGATCACGTGATAGCCGCGCGCCACCAGCGCCTCGACCAGTTCGATCGGCCAGAGCGTCAGCTGCGCGCCCAGTCCCATGATCAGCAGCAGCAGCGGATTGGCCGGATCGCCGTAACGTTCGACTTCCAAGCTGATCCCGTTGGCGTTGACTTGTGGCATTGCCTTCCCCTGTTCGTTTTTTGTCTGGTTAGCTGACGCCCGCCCGGATCACGGCACCAACACGGTATCGTGGGCTTGCGGCAACAGTTGCGGGTAATCGAGCGTGTAATGCAGCCCACGGCTCTCCTTGCGCGCCAGCGCGGATCGCACGATGAGTTCAGCGCATTGCAGCAGGTTGCGCAGCTCGATCAGGTCAGTCGATACGCGGAAGTGGCCGTAGTAATCGTCAACCTCCTCCATCAGCAGCTTGATCCGGTGGGCTGCGCGCTCCAGCCGCTTGGTGGTCCGGACGATGCCGACGTAATTCCACATGAAACGCCGGATTTCGGTCCAGTTCTGCTGGATGATCACTTCCTCATCGCTATCGGTCACGCGGCTTTCGTCCCAAGCGCGGACCGGCGGCGGGCTATCAAAGCTATCCCACCGGGCGAGGATGTCGGCAGCGGCGGCCTCGCCAAAGACGAAGCATTCAAGCAAGCTGTTGGAGGCCAGGCGATTGGCCCCGTGGAGGCCGCTTTCGGTGCATTCCCCGGCAGCATAAAGCCCGGGCAGGTCCGTCCGGCCGGCCAGGTCGATCACGATCCCGCCGCAGGTGTAATGCTGCGCCGGTACGACCGGGATTGGCTGACGCGTCATGTCGATCCCCAGCCCCAACAGCTTTTCGTAGATCGTCGGAAAGTGCCCCTTCACGAAGTCTGCGGGCTGGTGGCTGATATCGAGGTGGACGTAGTTCAGCCCGTCACGCTTGATCTCGCTGTCGTTGGCGCGGGCGACGATATCGCGCGGGGCCAGTTCGGCGCGCTCGTCATAATCGGGCATATAGCGGTGCCCGGTCTTGGGGTTGAGCAGCCGCCCGCCCTCACCGCGTACCGCTTCGGTGATCAGGAAGTTCTTGACGTCCAGGTTGTAGAGGCAGGTCGGGTGGAACTGCATCATTTCCATGTTGGCGACGCGGCAGCCCGCGCGCCAGGCCATGGCGATGCCATCGCCAGTCGCGCCGCGCGGTGCCGTGCTGAACTGGTAGACGCGGCCAGCCCCGCCGCTGGCGAGGATGGTGGCGCGGGCGGTGTGCGCCTCGACCTGACCGGTCTGTTCATTGAGCGCATAAACGCCCCAGACCCGGCCCGAGCCGGAATAGCGTTCCTCGTGCCGGCCGGTGATCAGATCGATGCAGGCGCGGTGCGGCAAGAGCGTGACATTGGGATGTGCTTCGGCTGCCCTTAGCAGGGCATCGAGCACCGCGCGTCCGGTGGCGTCATCGACATGGACGATCCGGCGATGGCTGTGCCCGCCCTCCCGCGTAAGATGGAGGTCTTTCCCTTCGGTATTGAAGGGCACGCCCAGTTCGACCAGCCGATCGATCGCATGGGGTGCCTGCTCAATCACGAACTCCACCGTCTCACGCCGGTTCAGCCCTGCCCCGGCGACCATGGTATCGCGGATGTGGTTTTCAAACGTATCGCCGGCGTCGAGCACCGCCGCAATCCCTCCCTGTGCCCAGGCGGTCGACCCGCCGGTCAACTCGCCCTTGGCCAGGACCAGCACCTTGACCTTTTCGGCCAGGGCCAAGGCCGCGGTCAGCCCCGCCGCCCCCGATCCGACGATGATGACGTCGTGGCTCACGCCCGGATCACGCCGCCTG
>JBEEIN010000075.1:0-3284 GCA_041169825.1 Pseudomonadota bacterium | reverse complement strand
TTTGAACCGATGAGCAAGATCAACCGCACTGCCGCGCTGACCGCCTTGGCGCTGGCCGCAATCCCTGCCGCCCTGCTGGCCCAGCCGGCTTCCGGCCCGCAAGCCAGTGTGACCAAGGCCGCTGCCCAGGCCCGCGCCGCCGAAATGTTCGCCAAGATGGACGCCAACAAGGACGGCAAGCTGGATCAGGCTGACCGGGCCGCCCGCCAGGGCGAAATGTTTGCCCGGCTCGACACTGACAAGGACGGCAAGCTTTCGCAGCAGGAATTCATGGTGGCACAGGCCCGGCGCGAGGGCATGATTGCCGGCGCCCGGATGGCGGGCGAGCGCCGCCGTGGGGGCGGGCGCATGATGGCCCGCATGGCCGATGCCAACCAGGACGGAGCGCTGTCGCGCGATGAGTTCCTGGCCGCCCAGGGCAAGCATTTCGAGATGATAGACGCCAACAAGGACGGCACCGTGACCGCCGCGGAACGCCAGGCTGCGCGCGCCAAGATGCGTGACCACATGAAGGCCATGCGCGGCGCTGGCGACAAGGCCGGTCACGAAGGCCACGAAGGCCACTGAGCCAACCGTGGCAGCGGATACCGCTACCCGGCTGCTGCTGGTCGATGATGAGGCAGCCCTGCGCGAACCCCTGGCCGAGTACCTCTCGCGCCAGGGGTTTGCCGTTATCCAGGCCGCCAGTGCGGCCGAAGCCCGCAGCCGGCTGCGCGAGGAGCTGCCCGACCTGGTTCTGCTCGACATCATGATGCCGGGCGAGGATGGCCTGTCGCTCTGCCGCCATATTGGCGAGGCGCTCTCGCTGCCGGTGATCCTGCTGACGGCCAAGGGCGAGGCAACCGACCGGATTGTCGGACTGGAGATCGGGGCTGACGACTATGTGGTCAAACCCTTTGAACCACGCGAACTGGTGGCCCGAATCCGCTCGGTCCTGCGCCGTTCGGCGCGCAGCGGCCCCGCCCCGGCCGAGGACGAACTGTTCGAATTCGATGGCTGGCACCTCGATCCGCTCAAGCGCCGCCTGACTGCGCCGGACGGAGCCATGGTTTCCATCTCCTCAGTCGAATTCCGCCTGCTGCTGGCCTTCCTGGAGCACCCCCGTCAGGTGCTTGATCGCGACCGATTGCTCGACCTGGTCCAGGGGCGCGAGGCGCACCTGTTTGACCGCGCGGTCGACAACCAGGTCAGCCGCCTGCGCCGCAAGATCGAAGCCGACAGCCGCAACCCCACCCTGATCCAGACCGTCTGGGGTGGCGGTTACATGTTGGCCGCCGAAGTGCGCCGCCTGCGGGGCGAGGGCTGACGATGCGCCTCTGGCCACGCAGCCTGCAAGGGCAACTGCTGCTCGCCGTGGCGCTGGCGCTGTTGCTGGGCCAGGCGATCAACGGCGTGATGTTGTACCGCGCCCAGGCCGAGCGACGCGAGGCGGCGCTGATGCACACCGTCGCCTTCCGGCTTTACGGGGCGCTGCGCGATGATGACGAGGTGCCCCCACACCGATTTCGCCGCCCACCGCCTGAAGGGTTGCTGCGCGGCATGCCTGGCACGCGCGAGGACGTGGCCCCCAGGGTCCTTCCGGCTGACGAGCGGCTGGCGGAGCAGGAAGATGTGCTGCGCATGATCCTGACCAACCAAGGGGTGCCCCTGGCTTCGGTCCAGGTGCTCAAGCGTCAGGTCAGCGCGGATCCGGTCGCCCAACGACGGCTTGAGCGGCGCATGCGCCGGGGCGAAATGCACCGCCTGCCGGAAAGTGTGATCGTCGCGGCGATCCAGCGTGAGGCCGATGGCCCTTGGGCCGTGGCCCGCGTGCTAGTCCCGCCGCCACCGGCCCGACCCTTGGTTGGCCTGCTGATCCAGACGCTGGTGATCTATGCCCTGCTGGTCGGCGCGATCGCCTTCATCCTCAAGCGGCTGACCCAGCCGCTCAAGGCGCTGACCCGCCGGGTTGAGCACTTTGCCGCAACCCGCGATGCACGCGATCCGCTGGCCCCGAGTGGCCCGGCCGATGTCCAGCAGCTAATCCAGGCTCACAACCAGCTGGAGGCACGGATCGCCACCCTGCTCGACGAGAAGGACGTGATGCTGGGCGCAATCGGCCATGATCTGAAAACGCCGCTGGCTGCGCTGCGGGTGCGGATCGAAACAGTGGCCGACGCGGAGCAGCGTGCGCGGATGGCCGCGACGATCGAGGACCTCGCTCGCAGTCTCGACGATATCCTCTCACTCGCGCGGGTTGGTCGTCCGAGTGATCCGTCGGAAATGACTGACCTGACCGCCCTCATCGCCCAGGTGGTGGAAGAGTTCGAGGATATGGCTGAACCCGTCGTGTTCGACGGCGGCGAGCGAATCACCCTGCCGCTGCGCCCAACCTGGCTGCGGCGAGCGCTGCGTAATCTGATCGGCAATGCCCTGCGCCACGGTGGCGGCGCGGCGCGGGTCGGGCTGATGCGTCAGGCAGACCGCGTAATCATCACAGTCGAGGACGATGGTCCGGGCATCCCGGATGAAGCGATTGAGCGGATGCTCGAACCGTTTACCCGCGGCGAACCATCGCGCAACCGGGGGACTGGCGGGGCTGGCCTGGGTCTGACCCTATCCCGGGCGATCGCCGAGCAGCATGGCGGCAGCCTGACCCTGGCCAACCGGACGGGCGGCGGGCTGACCGCCACCCTGACCTTGCCGCTTACTTGACCCCTGCCCCTTACTTGAGCTTCGCCAGCGCCGCCGAAAGTTCGGCACCGCGGGCTTCCTTCAGCACGCCGCAAGAGCGGACCCGCTCAATCGAGCGTTCAAGCCCCAGCGCGCCGGTCTTGCCTTGCAGCTTGGGCCGCAGCAGGCTGGCGATTTCTTCCGCGCGGGCGACCGAGCAATAGCCAGAGACCATTTCCGGCAGCCGTGAGGCAAAGAAAATGCCGCCGCCGCTGTTGGCCAGGGCTTCGTAATTGGCCTTGAGCCAGGCCCAGCCCAGGTCCTGGGTGCCCGGGCTGGCGACCACGCCGCGGATCAGGTTCTGCCGCTCGCTGATGCGCAGGCGACTGTCCTTGAATCCATCGAGAATCCAGCGCCCGATCTCTTCCTTGCCAGAATCGCCAATGACACCCAGCGCGACCGGGCGGAACACCGGGTCGGTCGAGGCAAGCGCACGGTCAAGCAGGTCCCGGGCCGTGGCCAGTCCGCCCTCTTCGAGCACCAGGGCCAGACCCGATCCCAACCACGCCGCATCAAGTGCCTGATGGTCGCCACCCAGATAGGCCTTCGTCGCAGTCAGCAACCGTCCGCGC
>JBEEIN010000074.1:0-5600 GCA_041169825.1 Pseudomonadota bacterium | reverse complement strand
CAAGCGTGGAGAGGCGCGGCAGTCTTGGCGGCGAGCGCCTTGGCAGCGCTCGGCGCGCTGCCCTTGCTGCTCCCAGCGATTCAGTGACCCGCCTGCGGTCCGCGCGTCAGGCCCGAGGCCTCAAGCTGGGCGTCAACTTCGGCCAACAAGCGTTCGCAACCTTCCGCGCTATCGCTTTCGGCCCGGGCGACCAGCACGTCTTGGGTGTTGGACGCGCGCAGCAGCCACCAGCCATCGGCAGTTGAAACCCGCACGCCGTCAATCGCGTTGACCGTGGCACCGGATGCGGCCAGCCTGTACTTCACCTCGTCAATCACGGCAAACTTGCGGCTTTCATCGACCTGGAAGCGCAGCTCGGGCGTGTTGACCAGAGCGGGCATTTCGCCGCGCAACTCGGTTACCGACTTGCCCAGCCGGGCGCTCGCCGCAATCAAGCGGACGGCCGCATAAAGCGCATCGTCATAACCGTAGTACTGGTGCGCGAAGAATACGTGGCCACTCATCTCCCCGGCCAGCGGTGCGGCAATCTCTTTCATTTTGGATTTGATCAGGCTGTGTCCGGTCTTCCACATGGTGGGCCGTCCACCCAGCCTATCGACGTGATCAAACAGGGCCCGCGAGGCCTTCACATCCGCAATGATCGCGGCGCCGGGCTCCATCCTGAGCAGGTCCTCGGCATAGATCATCAGCAGCTGGTCACCCCAGATCACCCGTCCCTGACCGTCGATCGCGCCGATCCGGTCGCCATCGCCGTCAAAAGCAACTCCAAAGTCGAGGTTCTTCTCGGCGACAAGCTTGCGCAGATCGGCCAGATTCTTCTCCTCAGTCGGGTCCGGATGGTGGTTCGGAAAGTTCCCGTCGACTTCGGTGAAAAGAAGATGGTGTTCGCCAGGCAACCGATCGACCAGCAATTCAAGCGCAGGACCGGCGGCCCCGTTTCCTGCATCCCAGCCAATCCGCAGGCTGGAAAGCGGCGCCGGGTCAATACCGGCCAAACCTTCGACGAGGCGAGCAACATAGGCCGTGAGGACTTCGCGCTGCTCGTGACGGCCATCGCCCTCGAGCCACGCCCCTTCGACCGCCAGCCGTCCCAGTTCCAGAATATCCGCCCCAAAGAACGGGCGGCCCTGGAATACCATCTTGAAGCCATTGTAATTGGCGGGATTATGGCTGCCGGTTATCTGAATGCCGCCATGCACGTCCTGGGCTGAGGCTTCGGCATAGTAGAGCATCGGGGTGGGACCCATCCCGATCCGCACCACATCCACGCCGCTGGCGTTCAACCCTTCGACCAGGGCCGCCTCCAGTTCGGGCGAGCTCAGCCGGCCATCATAGCCCACGGCAACCTTATTGCCGCCAGCCTGCCGCAACAGCGTCGCGAAGCCGCGACCGATGGCATAGGCATCGGCCGTGCCAAGCGTCTCACCAATAATGCCGCGGATGTCATATTCGCGCAGGACGGTCGGGTGGAACTGGTGGCTCATCGTTACTCCGCTTCGTTGCCCGCCAGCCGCGCCAGCAAGAGGTCGCGGGCGGCATTGGCAGCATGGACCGCATCGTTGCTGCCGCCGCGATCCGGGTGGACCCGGGCGATCAGCCTGCGATGCGCCTCGATAATGGCCTCGCGCTTAGCGGAGCGGTCTACCCCAAGCAAGGTTCTCGCACGTGCTTCTGCGTGCGAACGTTCTGACTGGATCCAAAGTTCCCAAGGCCAGCGCCGGGTCAGCATCCGGCAGGCTATAGCTGCCAGCAGAACGAAGGCGATCAGTTTGGCCAAGCGGGCTATTCCGGCGCAGGACGGGCGGGAACCGGCAGGTTGAGGTTGGCCAGCAGGGCGCGCAACTCCTGCCGCGCGACCAGATGGCTCGTGCCAAGTTCGCCAAGGTGCCCCTTGTCAAGCAGGGTCAGGCCCGAGGGGAACAGCTCGCGATAGATCACCCGTTCGCTCAGGCCACTGGCGATGCGGAAGCCAACCCGCTTCGATAGTTCGGTCAGGGCCCCGTCAAGCCGCCGCATGTTGCGGGCTTCGACATGCTGGGTGCGGTTGCGCACCACCACCCAGTCCATCTCGCGGCGCTTCTCCTGGATCGTCGCCAGTGCGCGCTTCTTGCGCGCTTCCCAAATCAGTTCGGCGTAGAACGAGAGCTTGCGTACCTTGAAGGTTTCAGCATCAACCTGCCCGATCAGGTCAAAATCGACAAAGCTGTCATTCAAAGGGGTGACCAATGTATCCGCCGCAGTGGCGACATGCCGCGCCAGGGGATCATCGCGACCAGGCGTGTCGAATATCAGGAAATCATGGCCTTCGGCCAGTTCGGTGCTGATCCGGTCCAGCTCAGCCGCATCGGTTCCGTCGTAAACAGCGAAGTTCGCGGTCGGCAGGACGATGGCCCGGCGCTTGATCGTTTCGGCCCGGTTTTCGAGATAGCGGTGAAAGGTTCGCTGGCGGTGGTCGAGATCGACCGCAGCCACCCTGGCCCCCTGATAGGCCAATGCAATCGCCACGTGGACCGCAGTGGTCGACTTGCCCGTTCCGCCCTTCTCATTGGCAAAGACAATTCGGTGGGGGCTCTTGCTGGCAGTCACGGTGGGTAGGGCTCGCTTGTTTGGTTGCCCCGTGGCGCATCGCGGCGCTAGGGCGGCTTCGGTGCCTTCTACCCAAGGGGATTCGTCCGTGCAAACCGTCACCCGGCTTGATCCACTGCGCAACGCCCTAGACGCGCTCCGCGCTGACGGGCCAATTGCTTTGGTGCCGACCATGGGAGCCTTGCACGACGGTCATCTTACACTGGTGCGCGCCGCCAAGGCCAGGGCCGCGCACGTGGTGGCATCGATCTTCGTCAACCCGCGCCAGTTTGGTCCGAACGAGGATCTGGACGCCTATCCGCGCCAGCTGGCGCGCGACCAGGCCTTGCTCGAAGCCGAGGGCGTGAGCCTGCTCTGGGCGCCGGAGCCAGCTGCGATGTATCCCGACGGCTATGCCACCAATATCTCGGTCTCGGGCGTCTCCGATGGCCTGTGCGGCGCGGCGCGGCCGGGCCATTTCGATGGCGTGGCAACGGTGGTTTGCAAACTGTTCAACCAGGTTCAGCCGGATTTGGCCCTGTTTGGCGAGAAGGACTGGCAGCAGCTTGCCGTGATCCGACGGATGGCGGGTGACCTGGATCTGACCCGCCCGCATGTGACAGCAATCATCGGCGTACCGACGGTGCGCGAGGCGGACGGGCTGGCGATGAGTTCCCGCAATGCATATCTTTCAGCGCAGCAGCGCAACGATGCCGCAGCCTTGCCCCGCGCCATGAAGATGGCGATTGCCGCGATGTTGGGGGGCCAGGCGGTAGAAGAGGCCATGGCGCAATTGCGAGCCACGCTGATCAGCGCAGGCTTTTCCTCCTTGGACTACGCCGAAGTTCGCGATCCCGCCTCGCTCAGTCCTGTCAGCAACCCGCAAAGCCGCCCTGCCCGGTTATTCGTTGCGGCTCGGATCGGCGGCACCAGACTGATCGACAATATGCCGGTCAGTCAGGACTGACCTTCCCGCCGCGGAACAAGCGCGACAGCGACCGGTTAGTCAAACCGGGTCAGCGAGCTAAGGCATGGTTCAGCGTCATGCCCCGGGGCTTTTCGCGCAGGGATCGCTGCAACAGAACAGAGGACCTAGGTCAGGCAATCCGGGCCAAGGACACGGCACCCTGCAATTGCCCCGCGCAAATGAGCGCGCCAACTATCCCGGCATCCTGCCCTAGGGCGGGCTCGGTCAGGAAGTCAGTCCTATCCGCCAGGCCAACGCAGTAGCCGCCAAGATGCCTGTGCATCGCTGCAGAAATCTCTGGGATCAGCCCCGGGGTCTGACCCACCCCGCCGCCAATCACGATACGGTGCGGCGAAAGTGTCAGGACGAGGTTGGCGCACAGTTGCCCAAGATAGTCGGCAATCAGCTGGTGCTCCGCCCCACCGCGGTCAAAGTGGCTGAGCGACTGGCCAAAGCGGGCCATGATCGCCGGGCCCGCCGCCAGGCCTTCGGCGCAATCGGGATGGAAGCGACAGGCTGACGGCGCAGTGTCGCGCGGATTCCGCTGCAAGGCGATATGGCCCATCTCGGGATGAAGCAGAGCGGGCATGACGGTGCCGTCCAGCACGATTGCACCGCCAATTCCGGTCCCAACCGTGAGATAGGTACCGAGCCGGGTATCGCGCAACGCACCCAGATGCGCTTCGCCCACTGCCGCGGCCCCCACATCAGTAACAAGCGCCAGCGGCAATCGTAATGTGTTCGAAAGGCAGCCGGCAAGATCAAAGCCGCTCCAGCCCGGCTTGTTGGTCTCCAGCAATTTACCATAGTCGCGGGATGCCGGGTCGATCACGATCGGCCCGAAGGCACCCACCCCGACGCCGGACAGCGGCATGCCGCAATCTCGAAAGAAGCCGAAGACATCCGGCATCACCGCATCCGGATGATCAGTGGGAACGGTGGTGCTCTTGAGCAACCGTCCATCCGATCCCCCGACCGCAAGGACGATCTTGGTCCCGCCGAGTTCGATCGCGCCGACGACCTTGCCATCAGCCATGGGTATGCCCTTCTGCCATCCGGGCGACCGCCGCGGCGAAGATTGGCCGCGCCAGCAGCAAGACCGCGACCGCGATCAGGTAGAGGCCCGCCATCATCGCAAAGCCCGCAGCAAGTCCGGTGTGAACCGCAATGGCGGGCAGGGCGACAGTCGATATCCCGGCACCGATGAACCCCAGCATGGTCATCAAGCCCGCCGCCGTGGCTCTCGCCTCGTCGGGCATGACATCGTGCATTGCGGCATAGATGCAGCCATCAAACAGGCCCTTGCCAAAGCTGGTCGCAAACAGCAGCGCGCCGACCAGCGGCACGGAATGGGCCAGCGGGAAGGGGAGCAGGAACAGCGCCGCCAGCGCCAGCCCCAGTGCCAGGACGGTGAAACGACCAATGGCGCTGCGTGCGGCGAACCGGTCAGCCAACCAACCTCCGACCAGGACTGAGAAGAACCCGGCGGTCGTGATCATTACAGGCCCAACCAGGGCGCTATCGGCCAGGTTCAGCTTCAGCACGTCGTGCGCATAGGTGTTGCACCAGTTGAGCACCGCTGACGAGGCTGCCGTCGACAGAAAGAAAACCCCGCACAGCACCAGTGCGGCAGGATTGGCCAGGATCAGGCGCAGCGGCTCGGTCCGCTCAGCTACGGGCCTCGCCTGGACGGCTGGGGCATCGTCGCGCAATGTAAAGAACAGGATCGCCATGACGACGAAGCCAAGGGCGGCAAAGACCATGAACGGCATCGACCAGCCATGGCTATCGGCCAACTTCCCGGCGACCCAGCCCCCGATCCCGCCACCAGCGAAAACGGCAGTCTGGTGGATCGCGAGTGCCCGGCTGCGCATGGCCGGCCTGTGCCATGAACTGATCAGCGCCGTCGCGGTGGGATAATAGGTGGATTCGCCTACCGCCACGAGGGTCCGCATGCCGAGCAGCATCGCAAAGCCTGTGGCGATCGGCATCAGGCCGGTTGCCGTGCTCCAGAACACCAGCCCGAAGATGACCATGTTCCTGCGGCGAACGCTGTCTCCCGCCCGGC
>JBEEIN010000073.1:0-10064 GCA_041169825.1 Pseudomonadota bacterium | reverse complement strand
GATGGTGCTCAAGCGCTTCTTCAACATGGATCTGGAACAGGCGACTCGGGTGATGCTCCACGTCCACCAGAAGGGCGTCGGCGTCTGCGGCATCTTCCCTTACGAGATCGCCGAGACCAAGGTGAACCAGGTGATGGACTTCGCCAAGCAGAACCAGCACCCACTGCAGTGCACGCTGGAAAAGGCCTGAGCAGCTAGGCCACTGCCGTCCCGAACAACCGCCCGATCGCCCAGGTTGCGGCCATGGCGGCGACACCCCAGAAAGCCACGCGCAAGACGCCCCGCGTGATCGGCGCACCGCCGGCCCGGGCACCCACTGCCCCTAGCAGCATCAGGAAAAGCAGCGCCGAAACCGACACACCGATGACCAGTTGGTTCAACGGCAAGAGTGCGGCCGCACTCAAAGGCAAGGCCGCTCCGACCGAAAATGTCGCTGCCGAAGTCAGCGCCGCCTGGACCGGACGGGCCCGGGTCATATCGATAATGCCCAGTTCGTCACGGGCATGGGCGCCAAGCGCGTCATGCGCCATCAGCGCGGTCGACACCTGATCGGCCAGATCGGCCGAAAGCCCGCGCCCCCGGTAGATCGCTGCCAACTCCTCATGCTCGAACTCGGGCTCTTCGGCCAGCTCGCGGCGCTCGCGTTCAAGGTCGGCGCTTTCGGTGTCGGCCTGGCTCGAGACAGAGACATATTCGCCTGCCGCCATCGACATGGCCCCGGCGACCAAGCCCGCCAAGCCGGCGACAAGGATCGGCCCCTTGCCGGCGCTGCTCGCCGCCACGCCAACGATCAGGCTGGCGGTGGAGACGATCCCGTCATTCGCGCCCAGCACGGCCGCGCGCAGCCAGCCAATCCGTTCCACCACGTGCCGTTCAGGGTGGTGTGAAATCATCGACATGGCGCAGTTCTCCGGCTGGTGACGTGATCCACAGTGTCTTGGTTACTCCCGGAAAGCAATTCCCGCTTCCGCGCCTGCCATGCCCCGGCTATGGAAAAGCCAAACCCGGCGGCCAAGGGCCTCCAAAGGATAATAGCTGGCCGCTTCGTGAAGTCCCTTCCCGCCATTGACCGTTATATCTTTCGGCTCGTGCTGATGCCGATGCTGGGCGTCTTCGTGATCGCCGCCTCGCTGCTCGTGCTCGACAAGATGCTCAAGCTGTTTGACTTCGTGGCAACTGAGGGCGGTCCGGTTTCGGTGGTGTTCCAGATGCTGGCCAACCTGCTGCCGGAATATGCCAGCCTGGCGATCCCGCTTGGCCTGATGCTGGGCATCCTGCTGGCCTTTCGCAAGCTGGCGACCACCAGCGAGCTGGATACGATGCGCGCGGTCGGGCTCAGCTACACCCGCCTGCTGCGCGTACCCTACATGATCACCTTGGTGCTGGCCGCGCTCAACCTGGTGATCGTCAGCTATCTCCAGCCGCTGTCGCGCTACTATTACGAGCAGCTGCAGTTCGAGCTGCAATCGGGCGCGCTGGGCGCCTCGATCAAGGTGGGCGAATTCACCACCTTGCAGGACAAGATGGCGCTGCGGATCGAACAGAGCCGCGAGGAAGGGCGCCAGCTGATCGGCATTTTCGCGCGGGTTGCCTCGCCCAAGGGCCAGGTCCTGTCGATCTCGGCACGCGAAGGCCGCTTCCTGGCGCTGAAGGACAGCCCGGATACGATCATCTTGCGGCTGACCGACGGCCAGATCGTGCAGGATGCGCCGGGCCAGGCACCCCGCGTGTTGAGCTTCAGCCGCCACGATCTGCCGATTGACCTGCCCGCGGTGGAAGAATTCCGCAAACGCGGAGGCAAGGAGCGAGAGTATTTCCTGCCCGAACTGCTGCGCATCACTTGGAGCGACCGCGCCAGCCCGCAACTGCGCAACGAAAGCAGCGCCAGCCTGAACTTCCGCCTGGTCGAGGTGGCCATGATGCTGCTGCTGCCGCTGCTGGCGGTGGCGCTGGCCGTGCCGCCCAAGCGCTCAACCTCGGCACTTGGGCTGTTTCTGTCGATCGTGATGGTCGTCGCCTATCACAAGGTCAACGAGTACGGCATGGCCGTTTCGGCACTGGGGCGGGTCTCGCCGCTGGTGGCGTTGTGGGGGCCGTTTGCCCTGTTTTCCGCGCTGATCCTATGGATGTACTGGCGGATCGCCTATGTGCCCGGGGGGCAGCCGATCGGCGCGCTTGAGCGCTTTGCCGAGAACCTGGGCAAGTGGGGCCGCAAGCTGGCGGCGCGGCTGAACCGCAACCGGATCGCGAAAGCCTGATGCAGCTCGAATTCTTTCCCTCCCCCTCGCTGACGCGTTACCTCGCCAAGCTGTTCATCGTTCGCATCCTGGCGGTGCTGATCATGCTGGTGCTGGTCCTGCAAACGCTCGACCTGCTGTCCGAAAGCGGCAAAATCATGGGCGTGGCCGGCAATGGCGAGGCGCAATTGTGGCATTACGTTTCCCTGCGGATACCGCAATTGATCGCGCGATTCCTGCCCTATTCGGTGCTGCTGGCCACGATCATCACCCTCGCCACGCTCAACCAGAACAGCGAAGTGGTGGCGATGAAGGCCGCGGGCCTTTCGGCGCATCAGGTGCTGGCCCCGTTACTGCTGACCGCGGCGGCAATATCCGTGGTCAGCTTTACCTTCAACGAAGTGGCCGTGACCCGCGCCACCGGCACGCTCAAGGCCTGGCAGGCGGTCGAGTACAAACCGATCCCGCCCAATGCCAAGATCCGGGCCAACGTCTATCTGCCCGATGGTCCGCACATTCTGGCGGCGGGCGCGGTCAGCGGCACGGGCAAGCTGACGCGCATGGACAATGTGACCTGGTATCGCCGGGATGGCACCGGCATGGTGCTCGAGCAGATCCGGGCGCCCCGTGCCACCTATGCCAATCCGGGCTGGCGGCTGGACCAACCGGTCAGCTTTGACGTGCGCGGCACCCGCCGGGTGCAATTGCCCCCCACGGTTCTGGCCCAGGGCATTACCCCGGCCCAGGTCGCCATCAGCAAGGTCGATCCGGACGGGCAGAACTTCATCGAACTCTACCACTCGATCCAGGCGCTCAAGGCCCAAGGACGGCGAACTGGTGAGCTTGAGGGCAAGTGGTGGCACAAGTTTTCCGGCCCGCTGGCGGCGCTGCTGATGCCATTGCTGGGCGCCATCGCCGCCTTTGGCCTGGCGCGATCAGGGCAGCTGCTGATCCGGGCGATCATCGGCATGGCGCTGGGCTTTGCCTATTTCGTGATCGACAATGCCGCGCTCGCCATGGGCAACTTTGGCGGTTACCCGCCGCTGATCGCGGCCTGGGCGCCGTTCCTACTGTTCGCGTTGGTGGGCGAGACCGTGCTGGTCCGGACCGAAGAGTAGGCGCTTAGCGCGCCTTCATCGTGCTTTTGGCAAGATAGCCCACCAAAGGCAGCAAGCCCGCATAGTTGGCTTTCGCATAGGTCGATTCACCGCCCAGCTGCGCCGCAAGGCGGCGGTGCGCCTCGGGCAGCGCGTGGTATGGCAGGCTGGGCAGCAGGTGATGCAGCGCATGATAGCGCAGGCCCACCGGAGCCCACAGCTCGGCCAGCAGGCCAGGCGGCGGGACGTTGACCGAATCGAGGTACTGCGCGGTCACGGTCATCGGCTCACCCTCGTTCTGCCAGAGGTGCGCCACCAGCGTGCGGACCTGGTTGAGGACCGCCGTGGCCGAAATCACCGCAAGGCCAATCGCCAGCGGCCGCCAGTCTTGCGCAACCGCGTACCAGACCAGGAACAGGGCCCAGGCCGATGCGCCGAGTTCCTGCCAGAACACCTGGCGGGCAAATTCGCCCTCGGCAGGGCGACGGCGAAACTCTGGATTGATGGATAGCGCCGAGGCCCGTTCCCACACCAGCCGGCGCAGCGGCGGAATGATCACGCCCAGCGGCACAAGGACAGCCGAACGGATCAGCAGTCCGATCGGCAGCAACAGTGCGACCAGGATGAACATGGGCAGCGACCACGGCTTCATCAGGGCAAGCGGCAGATATTCAGGGTCTTCCACCGTGCCATAACGGGTCCGGGCATGATGCAGCGTGTGGACATTCTCGTACATCAGCGACGGTGTCAGCATCGGGATCCCGACCAGCAGGTTCCAGCCAAACCGGAACCCCGGCAGGGCATCGCGGTGAATGTGGGTCAGCTCGTGAATGAACAGCAGTGCGCGATAGAAGGCCAGCGCCGATGTCACCCCGGCAAGAACGGCCTGCCAAGTAACATCAAACAGGATTGCCCCGGCCAGCCCGGCATAGCCGATCCCGGCTGAAACCAGCATGTCGGGCCAATAGATGCTGCCTTTGGCGACGGAGATATCGCGCGTCTGTTCCACCGCCGCACGCAACATGGTCATGTCATCGGGAATGCCAGCGCCGCGATCGGCACCTTTGGCTTTGTCGACAATGGCTTCGTGCGCAGTCATGCTCGGTCCGTAATTCACTTGTCCGTTGCCCCACCCGCTTGGCTTGTGCGGCGGCGCGGGGCATAGGTAGGGCTCTATCCGATAAAACAAAGGCAAGATCGTGGCCCAGGCGGAATTTGTGATTACAGAAGTCAACGACAAGGCCGGGCGTGAAGCCTTTGTCGATCTGCTCTATCGCCTCAATGCTGACGATCCGAATTTTGTGCCGCAGCTTCGCTCAGAAGAGATTGAGCGCTATACCCCCGGCGGCAACCCCTATTTCGAGCACGCGCGCTGCCAATTGTTTCTGGCCCGTCGCGGCAATGCCGTGGTCGGGCGGATTGCCGCGCATATTGACGAACTGGCGCTGGCCCAGCCGCCCGAACAGGGCATGGGGCCGGGTACCGGCATGTGGGGCGCGCTTCAGGCGGAGGATGGCGAAATTGCTGCCGCCCTGATTCAACGCGCTGAAGCGTGGCTCCGCGGTCAGGGCATGAACCGCGTGCTGGCACCGATGACCCTGTCGGTCTGGGAAGAGCCGGGACTGCTGGTCAAAGGCTTTGATCATCCGCCGACGATCATGATGGGCCACAACCCGCCGCACCACCGTGGCTGGATCGAGGGTGCGGGTTATCAGGGCGTCAAGACGCTGGCGACCTATGATCTGGACATCACCAAGCCGTTCCCGCCGCTGATCCAGCGCATCGTCCAGTCGGGCGAGAAAAACGCGCGCATCCGCATCCGCGATGTCGACCTGAAAAACTTCGATCGCGAAGTGGAGACGATCTGCGCGATCCTGAACGATGCCTGGTCAGACAACTGGGGTTTCGTGCCCTTCACACCCACCGAGATCGCCTATACCGCCAAGAAGATGAAGCCGCTGGTCAAGCCTGACCTGGTGCGCATGGCGGAATATGATGGCGAGCCGGTGGCCTTCATGATCACCCTGCCCGATGCCAACCAGATCCAGCTCAAGGCCGTCGGCCGCAACGGCAAGCCTTCGCTACTCGGCTGGATCAAACTGGGTCTCTGGATGCTGCGGACCAAGCCTGCTGACATGCGCGTGCCGCTAATGGGCGTGGTCAAGCGCCTGCAATCCAGCCGCATGGCCAGCCAGTTGGCCTTCATGATGATCGAAACGATCCGTCAGGCCTCGGTCAGCCACTATCAGGGCAAGCGCGGTGAGATTGGCTGGATCCTGGATGACAACCAGGGGATGAACGCGATCGCCGAAGCGATCGACGCCAAGGTCAACAAGGAATACCTGGTCTTCGAAAAGAGCCTTTAGGCCTTTTCCGCCCCCCGCCGGTCCACCGCCGCGGTCACCGCCACGTCGGCGGTGACATTGCCCAGCGTGCGCATGATATCGGGCAGCATTTCCACCGCGACCAGCAAGGCCAGGGGTTCGATCGGCACGCCCATCGCCATGGCAATCGGGCCAACCGAAACGACGAAGCTAAGCGTGCCGGGCAGTGAAACCGAGCTGAGCGAGACCAGGAAGGCGACCAGCACGCCCGCGCCAAGCGCCCAGAAGGAAAGCGGGGTGCCGGTGAGGTGGGCAGCATAAATCGCAACGCCCATGTTCATCGCCGGGCTGGTCGCCCGGAAAATCGCCACAGCCAGCGGCAGGACAAAGTCTGCCGTCGCTTCGCGCACGCCGAGGCGGCGTGAGGCCCCCAGCATGGCGGGCAGGCTGGCCAGCGATGACTGGGTGGAAATTGCCACGGCAAAGACCGGCAACATCGCCCGCACAAAGTTGCCCGGCTTGCAGCGACCGAGTGTCAGCGCAATCGTGGCCGATACCAGCAGCATCACCAGACCCGCCGCGCTGACGATCAGGATATAATGCGCCAACCCGCCGATCGCATCGGCGCCCGTCTTGGCACCCAGCGAAATGGCCAGGCCCAGCACCCCGATCGGCGCCAGCATCAGCACCCAGCCAACGATCACCATCATCGCCATCGCCAGCCCTTCAAAGAAGGTCAGCATGGCGCGGCGCGGTGCTTCCGCGATCCGGGTGCAAGCAAGGGCAAACAGGGCGGCAAACAGCACCACCGGCAGCATTGCGCCGTTGGCAGCGGCCGAGAAGATATTGCTCGGCACCATCGCCTCGAGAATCTCGGCAAAGCCGGGCACTTTGCCGGGGTCGGTTGCTCCACCACCGCTTAAGGCCGCCATGGCCGCCGCCGGTATCGGCACCAAGCCGAGCAGCAGCGGCACCAGTACGGCCGATATCGCGCCCGACGCGAGCAGGACACCCACGAACATCAGTACGGCCCGGCGGGCCAGCTGGCCGCCCCCCGCGGCCGCGAGAGTCTGCGAGATGCCGGTGACCACTAGTCCGATCACCAGCGGCAGGATCGTCAGCTGCAGCAGCTTCAGCCACAGTCCGCCCAGTTCCTCGGCCACGCCCTGGATCGGCGCGAATCCGGCCTGACCACTGAAAGCGGTGCCGATTACGAAACCCAGCAGCAGGGCCAGGAAGGTCAGCAGCGCGGGCACCCTGATTTCGGGAAAGGCACTGGATCCGGACTGTTGCTGCATCATGGGCTCCCCTGAATTTCATTTTTGCACGCGTGACATTAGCGTAGCGGCGCGACATAGCAATTTCACAAGACCGCGCTGCTACAGGGTAAGTGATGGGACGCAACTATTTCGGTACCGACGGGATCCGCGGCCGCACCAACGCCGGGGTGATGACCGCCGCAATCGCGATGAAAGTCGGCCAGGCCGCGGGCACACGCTTCCTGCGTGGCAGCCACAAACACCGGGTCGTGATCGGCAAGGATACCCGCCTCTCGGGCTATATGCTCGAAAATGCGCTGGTCGCCGGGTTCACCAGCGTCGGCATGGACGTGATCCTGCTGGGGCCCATGCCCACCCCGGCCGTCGCCCTGCTCACCCGCGAGTTGCGCGCCGATGTCGGCGTGATGATTTCGGCCAGCCACAACCCCTATGAGGATAACGGCATCAAGCTGTTCGGCCCGGACGGCTTCAAGCTTTCCGATGCCGACGAGGCCGCGATCGAGGCCATGCTGGAACAGGACTTGCCGCTGGCGCCCTCGCCGCAAATCGGACGGGCCCGCCGGATCGATGATGCCCGCGGCCGTTACATCCACGCGGTGAAAGCCTCGCTCCCCGATGATATCCGGCTTGATGGCCTGAAGATCGTGGTCGATTGCGCCAATGGTGCCGCTTACCAGGTCGCCCCGTCGGCAATCTGGGAGCTGGGTGCAGAGGTTATTACGGTTGGCGTTACGCCCGACGGCACCAACATCAACGACAAGTGCGGCTCGACCCACCTCGATCTCGTAAAGGAAAGCGTTGTCGCCAGCGGCGCAGACATCGGCATCGCCCTGGATGGTGATGCCGACCGGCTGATCGTGGTCGATGAAAAGGGCCAGACCGTCGATGGTGACCAGATCATGGCCCTGATTGGCAGCCAGCTTGCCACGCGCGGACAGCTGCGTGGGGGCGGGATCGTTGCCACCGTCATGTCCAACCTTGGCCTTGAACGCTTCCTCGACAGCAAGGGCCTCAACCTGGTCCGTGCCAAGGTGGGTGACCGCTATGTCCTCGAGGCAATGCGCGCCGGGGGCTACAACGTGGGCGGCGAACAATCCGGCCATATGATCATGCTCGATCATGCCACGACCGGCGATGGCACGATTGCCGCGCTTCAGGTGCTGGCTGCCCTGGTGAAAAGCGGCAAGCGGGCCAGCGAGCTGATGCACCTGTTCGATCCGGTACCGCAATTGCTCAAGAATGTGCGCTTCGCCGGAGGCCAGAAATCTTCAAAGGGGCCGCTGGACGATGCCCGGGTCAAGGCCGTCATTGCCGAGGCCGAGGCGCAGCTTTCCGGGCGCGGCCGCCTGGTCATCCGCCCTTCGGGCACCGAACCGGTGATCCGCGTGATGGCCGAGGGCGATGACGCGGCAGAGGTCGAGCAGGTCGTCGATGCAATCTGCAATGCGGTAAAGGAAGCTGCCAGTGCTTGAGATGCGCCCCGATTGCGAAAGGTGCGGCGCCGACCTGCCTGCCGAACTGGCCGGCGCCTTTATCTGCAGCTTTGAGTGCACCTTCTGCACCGAATGCGCCGACGGACTGGATGAGCGCTGCCCCAATTGCGGCGGCGAACTGATGGACCGACCGACCCGGGCCAAGGCGCTCCACGCCAAGCATCCGCCCAGCACGAAGCGGAAGTTCAAGGGCTAGTGCAGCCACCCTTCGACAGGCTCAGGGTGAGCGGGCACAGCCCACGCTCCCTCCCCGCCCGCTCGGGCTGAGCTTGTCGAAGCCCTTGCTCCAGGCTAGCCCCGGATCATGACAAAGCCCCCCCGCATCCTCTCAATTGCCGGCTCCGATTCATCGGGCGGCGCAGGGATCCAGGCCGACATCAAGACCGTGACCATGCTGGGTGGCTATGCCATGACCGCGATCACCACGGTCACTGCGCAGAACACGCTGGGCGTGACTATGGTCGAGGCGCTTTCGCCGGCAATGGTTGCCGCCCAGATCGACGCCTGCGTCAGCGACATCGGCGTCGATGCGGTCAAGATCGGCATGCTGGGTTCCCCGGACATCGCCGCGATCGTCGCGGATCGGCTCGAACAGCTCGGCGTTCCGGTCATATTTGACCCCGTCATGATCGCAACCAGTGGATCGGTTCTGGCCGATGCAGCGACAATCGCCGGTTTCGAACGCCTGATGAAGCTGGCCAGCCTGACTACGCCCAACGTGCCCGAGCTGGCTGCCCTGGGCGGACCGGATGCCATGGCAGCCCGCGGTGTCGCTTACCTGGCCAAGGGGGGCGATGCCGAAGGGGCGACGGTTGAGGATGTGCTGGTCCTGCCGGGCCAGGCGCCAAAGGTCTGGTCCGCGCCGCGCATCGTCACCCGGCACACCCACGGTACCGGCTGCACCCTTTCAAGCGCGATTGCCTGGGGCCTCGGGGCCGGGCTCGATCTCCTATCGGCGGTCGAACAGGGTCGGGCCTTCGTCCGGGCCGCTTTGGAAGCAGCCCCTGGCTTTGGTGCAGGCAGTGGACCGCTGGGCCACCAGGCCGTTCAATCGAGCTCGTAAAACTCGGCGATCTTGGCCCAGGCTTCTTCGGCCGTTTCCACCCAGTGGAACAGGTTGAGGTCCTCAAAATTGATTACGCCTTCCTCGGCCAGGGCCTGGAAGTTGATCACCTTGTTCCAGAATTCGGCCCCGAACAGCAGGATCGGGATCGGCTTCATCTTGCCGGTCTGGATCAGCGTCAGCAGCTCCATGAATTCATCCAGCGTGCCGAACCCGCCCGGGAACACGGCGACGGCGCGCGCGCGCAGCAGGAAGTGCATTTTGCGCAGCGCGAAGTAGTGGAACTGAAAGGCCAGCTCGGGCGTGACATACTGGTTGGGTGCCTGCTCATGCGGCAGGACGATGTTCAGGCCGATCGTATCGGCGCCAACGTCCACCGCCCCGCGGTTCGCCGCTTCCATGATCGACGGACCACCGCCCGAGCAGACCACGAACTGGCGCATGCCCTGTTCGACGATCCCGCATTCGCTGGCGATCCGGCCAAGCTTGCGGGCTTCATCATAATACTTCGACTTGGCGACCAGCCGCTCGACCACCGCCTTGCGTTCAGGCGTGGTTGCGGCATTCAAT
>JBEEIN010000072.1:0-3256 GCA_041169825.1 Pseudomonadota bacterium | reverse complement strand
TGGAGAGAGCAGGCCGCTAGCCCTTCCGCTGCCTGCCCCACCCGGCTAGGCGCTGATGGGTGACGCGCGACGCCATCCTTGACCAGCTCCACACCACTTTCGGGTTCAGCGCCTTTCGCGGGGTGCAAGAACAGGTCATCGCGCGCGTGCTGGGCGGGCAATCGACGCTGGCGATCATGCCGACCGGCGCGGGCAAATCGCTCACCTACCAATTGCCCGCGGTGATGCTGGCGGGGACCTGCGTGGTCGTCTCGCCGCTGATCGCGCTGATGCATGACCAGCTGCGCGCCGCCACCGCCAATGGCATCCGCGCCGCCACCCTGACCAGCGCCGATCTTGACCGGGCGGAGACGATCGAGCGGTTCCGCTCGGGCGCACTCGACCTGCTTTATGTCGCGCCGGAACGCGCGAGCCAGCCGCATTTCCGCGAAATGCTCGGCTCCGCTCCGCTCAGCCTGTTTGCGATCGACGAGGCGCATTGCGTCTCTGAATGGGGCCATGATTTCCGGCCCGATTACCGCCTGCTGCGCCCCTTGATGGACGCCTTCCCCGCGGTGCCGCGCCTCGCGCTAACCGCTACGGCGGACCGGCATACCCGCGCCGACATCCTGACCCAGCTGGGCATTGGTGAGGACGGGCTGATCGTCGCCGGGTTCGACCGGCCCAATATCCGCTATGCCATCCGCCATCGCGACAGCCTGTTGCAGCAGCTCAAGACGCTGATGGCCGAACAGCCCGGGCCAGGCATTGTCTACGCCCCGACCCGCAAGAAGGTGGAGGAGCTGGCCGAGAAGCTCGGCGCTGCTACCGGCCGGCCGGTTCTGCCCTATCATGCAGGACTCGATCCGCAGGTCCGCAGCGCCAACCAGGCCGCCTTTGTTGCCAGCGAGGACATGGTGATGGTGGCCACGGTCGCCTTTGGCATGGGGATCGACAAGCCCGACGTGCGCTTTGTCGCCCATGCTGGGATCCCCAAGTCGATCGAGGGCTATTACCAGGAGACCGGGCGCGCCGGGCGCGACGGGGATCAGGCCGTGGCGCTGATGCTATGGGCGGCGGAAGATTTTGCCCGGGCGCGAATGCGCCTTGCCGAAGTAGAGGAACACCGCCAGCCGGGCGAACGTGCGCGGCTTGATGCGCTGGCCGCGCTAGTCGAGACTGGCGCCTGTCGCCGTGCCATCCTGTTGCGCCACTTCGGCGAGGACCCGCCGCAGACCTGCGGCAATTGCGACAACTGTCTCGATGCGCCGGGGATCGTCGATGCCACCGAACTCGCCCGCAAGATGCTTTCCGCAGTCTACCGCACTGGGCAGACCTATGGCTTCGGCCATGTCGAGAAGGTGCTGCTGGGGCAAGAGGACGAGCGCGTGCTGGCCCGCGGGCATGACCGGCTTTCGGTCTTCGGGATTGTCGGGGCGGACGAAGCGCCGCTGCTTAAACCGCTGATGCGCGCGCTACAGGCTCGGGGCAGCCTGGTGCCGACCGAGCATGGCGGGCTGGCGCTGGGCGGCGATGCCCGCGATGTGCTGAAGGGCGAAGCTGCGGTGCTGATCGCACTGCAACCGAGCCGCGAGCGCGCGGGGCGTGGCGGTCGACGCGATCGCGGGGCGATCAATCCGGTCGGCAATCCGCTGTTCGATGCGCTGCGCGAACTGCGCCGGTCACTCGCCGCCGAAGCGGGGGTGCCGCCCTATGTCATCTTTCACGATGCCACCTTGCGCGAAATGGCCGAAACCCGACCCGCCTCCCTGGCCCAGTTGGGCGAAGTCGGCGGCGTCGGGTCCCGGAAATTGGCGGCCTATGGCGAGGCATTCCTCGCCACGATCAGGCAGTACTGATCAGGGCCTGATTTCATCATGCGGCAGCTGCGGCGCGGCGTCCTCGCCGTGGCGGGTCGCCCAGAGCGAATAGAACACCCCCGCCGCAATCAGCGCCGCGGTTACGCCCAGGCTCAGCACCGGGGGGAACTTGGCCCCGCCCATCACGAAATCGGAGATGAAGATCTTCGATCCGATGAACACCAGCACGGCAGCAAGCGCGTACTTAAGGTAGTAGAAGCGGTGCACCATGGCCGAAAGCGCGAAGTAGAGCGCGCGCAGGCCCAGGATCGCCATGATGTTGCTGGTATAGACGATGAAGGTGTCGGTCGTGATCGCGAAGATCGCCGGAACCGAGTCCACCGCAAAGACCAGGTCAGCCAGGTTGATCACCACCAGCGCGACGAACAGCGGGGTGACTGCCGTGACCAGCTTGCCGGTCTTGTCATCCGGCACCTTCACGAAGAAGTGCTGGTCATGCAGCTGCGGCGTGACGCGCATGTGCGAGGAAATCCAGCGCACCACCGGGTTCTTTGAAACGTCGGGATCGTGATCCCCGGCGAAGAACATCTTCACGCCGGTGAAGATCAGGAAGGCGGCGAAGATGTAGAGCACCCAATAGGCCTGCTCGACCAGTGCCGCACCCGCTGCGATCATCAGCCCGCGCAGCACGATTACCGCCAGGATGCCCCACAGCAGGGCGCGGTACTGGTACTTCGGCGGGATCGCGAAGAAGGTGAAGATCAGGCTGATCACGAAGACATTGTCGATCGAGAGCGCCTTTTCGATGAAGTACCCGGTATAGTACTTCATGCCCAGGTCACCGCCCTTCTCGATCCAGACCCAGGCCCCGAAAGCCATGGCGATGGCGATGTAGAAGACCGAGAGCTTGAGCGATTCGGCGATGCCCATTTCGCGGTCTTCCTTGTGCAGGATGCCGAGGTCGAAAACGGTCAGCGCGATGACGATGCCGATGAAGGCGAGCCAGAACCAGAGCGGCGTGCCGAGCCAGTCGGCGGTCAGAAATTCCATGTGTCAGTGCCCCTGCAAAAAAACAAAAGCGCGCCGGAACGGGCAAATCCTGCCCTGCTCCGGCGCGGAGGTAATCGGTCTGCTCGCTGTTACGTTGGTCGCGGTCGGCGCATCAGGCGCGCAATCCGGTCCTTGATCGCCAATTTCAGCTTCTTCAGCCGGACGACCTCAAACGGATCGGCCAACCGCCGCCGCTGCGCCAGGCGCAGGGCCTCATCAAGCTTCTGGTGGCGCTCCATCAGACGGAACACACGATCGGACATGGTATAAGCTCCCTAATCGAACAGTTGTGGTTCGATCGGATGCGCCGAGCCTTGGGCCTGGATCCTTGGGATGGGGGGACAAGTGTCCGGACCCTAGGCATCGGCGTCATCCGATGCGGTCCGACATCACGCTGCGCCCTGGCT
>JBEEIN010000071.1:0-5019 GCA_041169825.1 Pseudomonadota bacterium | reverse complement strand
AGCCACCAGCAAGCCGGCCAGGACGACCAGGCCAAGCACGGCTGCGACGAGCCAGCGCCCGGCCTTGCGCCAGCGCTGCGGCGGGGTGATTTCAGCTTCAGCCGCGGGCGGACCGGCCTCTTCCATCAGAACGCCTGCCCGATCGAGACATAAACGTTGATGCGGCTTTCTCCCGCACGTCGCCGCAAAGGCGTCGCAATATCGAGCCGCATCGGGCCGAAATTGGTATAGATCCGCGCACCAAGCCCGACCCCGACCCGCAGGTCCGAAAAGTCCGGCAGCTTGCGGGTATAAGACTGACCGACGTCGACAAACCCGGCCACGCCGTAATCTCCGAAACGATAGCGCACTTCAACCGCAGCCTCATTCAGGCTGCGGCCACCAGTGGGATCGTTGTTGCTGTCGCGCGGGCCAAGTTGCTGGTAGCCAAACCCCCGCACCGAGCCCCCGCCCCCTGCGTAAAGCCGGCGCGATGGGGCGATATCGTCCAGCGCGGCACCCAAGATCGTTGCCAGCCGCAGTCGGCCCGCCAGCACGATGTTGTCGGCGACCTCGTAATAGGCCGAGCCATCCAGCCGCATTCGCGCATAGGGGGTGAAACTGCCACGCACCGAACCCTCTGGCTCAACCAGAGCTGTCAGACGGAACCCCTGGGTGGGATCGAGCAGGCTGTCGGTCCGGTCCCAGCCGACCTGCCCGGTCAGCCCGGCAATGGCATAGGTGCGCCGGGTCCGAGCCCGCAGCCCGGGATCAAACACGCTTTCATCGGTGCCGATCAGCTGCGCGCCATAGGCATAGGTCAGGCGCTTTTGCCAGATCGGGGTGGAATCATAGCTTACCCGCGCCGCCAGCCGTCCAGTGTAGGCCGAATAGGCATCGGTCGAGGCATGGCGTAGTTCGCTGGCCAGTTCGAATGTGCGGTCGCGCTGGCCGGCATTCGAGCGGCGGAAGGTTACACCCGCTCCCTGTTCCTGCGTCCCGGCGACGCCACTGACGATCAGCGCGCCCTCCGGCTGGAACAGGTTGCGGTGGGTCCAGCTGCCTTCGATCCGAAAGCCCTGGCCGGTGCCATAACCCGCCGTTGCCGCGATCACGCGCGGCGGCCCGGCTTCCTGCTTGACCACCAGATCGACTTGCTCGGTTCCATCGGGACCGGCTTCGCCTGTCCGCCGTGGTTCAACGGCGATCGCACGAAACAGGCCGGTCGCGATCAAGGCCTGACGCAGGTCATCGACCATCCGGCTGTCATAGAGCTCTCCAGCCTTGAACCGCGCCAGGGTTTGCGCATGGCTGGCCGAGAAGGCCTCGCGTCCTTCGCTGCGGATCCTGCCGTATGTTCCCCGCGGACCGACGGTAACAGGCAAGGTATATGCCGCCTCGCCGGTGTCCTGATCCAGCAGCACGTCGCGGGCGCCCAATTCCGCAAAAGCATAGCCGTTCTCAGGCAGGGCCAGCGCGACCTTGGCTTCGGCCGCAAGAACCTTTTCGGCGATAACCGGTTCGCCGGTGGCCAGCGCAAGGTTGTTGCGGATCAGATCAGAAGGCACGGTTGGCGTGGCATCGATCACAATGCTGGAAAAGGCAAAGCGCTTGCCGGGTGTCACGCTCATCGCGACAACCAGCGGCCCTTGCTGGTCGGGGCGGTCAATCCGGGTCGAAACCTGGGCGTCAAACCAACCACCGGCCGCTAACAGCTTCTTCAGGACCAGCACGTCTTCGGTCGCCCGGCTGGACAGCTGGGCCGAATTGCGAGCCGCCCCCTTGCGCCGTAGCACGGAGAGACGGTTGAATTCCCCCACAAGGTCCGCCTCACTGGCGGCAGTAACCTGATCCAATCCGCTCAATTCGACCCGGTACGCCACTTCCGGACCATCCGCTGACGCGGCCTGCTCGGCAAAGACCGCCGGTTCGGCCTGGAACGTTTCAAGCGGGGGCAAGGGAGCCGCCAGCTCCTTGTCCTGGCCGGGCGGAACGATCGTATCTGTTGGGGCCTGCAGCTTCCGTTCGAATGTGTCGATCGGTTCCAGCTGGCGGCCAAGTTCAGGATCATCCTCGGCGGAGACAGAGGGAACTGCTTCTTCGAATTCGCGATCAGTGATGATTGCCTCATCGCCGGATTTCGCGGGCGGCGTCTGGGTCTGCCCATAGCCAGGCGCAGCACCCGCCAGCGCCAGTGCGACAAACGCACCGAACTTTACTGGCCTGCCGGTCGCACTGCGCATTCATCACCTTCGTTATCGCCGAGGCCGCATATCACCCCTATCGCGACGGCAAAAGCCAAGCGGGGACAACATCGGTGGGCAATGTTCCGTTCCTTGCCGTCCTGATGGTGCGCTGCCTATGAAGGGGGGGACGATAGGAGATGGCGCGCGATGGCGGGACTAGACCTTGAGCTGAGCGAACAACAGGCACTGCTCCGCGATGCCGTTGCACGCCTGACGAGCAATGTCGCGCATCCCGGCTGGCACGATCTGGCCGGGCTTGGCCTCACCGCGCTTACCTTGCCCGAGGAACAAGGCGGCTTTAGCGGCGGGCGGGTCGATATTGCCCTGGTCATGGCGCAGCTTGGCCCCGCACTCGCCGGGGCAGACTGGCTGAGCCACGCCGCCGCCACTGCAATATTTGCTGCCAATACCGGACGAGCCGCACTGGTGAGCCATACGACCTCCGCCGGGATGCCACAGTTGCAGGCTGGCAACCGGATCGAGGGCACGGCACGCTTGGTCTTTGGCGGCGCCGAAGCCGACCTTTTCGTCCTGGCGCTTAGCGGGCAGGTTTACACCGTGCCGCGCGATGCGATCGGCTTGTCGGTGGAGCCAGGGCAATTGCATGACGGCTCGGTCGTGGCCGATCTGCATTTCAACAGCGTTGTTGCCGCTCCGGTAGCTGGTGACCCAGCCATAGCCGACAACCTGGTCAAGATCGGCCGCTGCGCCGAGGCGGTGGGTCTGATGCAGCAGATGCTGGCCGACACGGCCGACTATCTTGGCCAGCGCCGCCAGTTCGGCGCACCCATTGCCAGCTTCCAGGCCCTGCGCCATCGGCTGGCCGATATGCAGTTGGCTGCGATGCAAGCCCAGGCCTTGACCGAAGCGGCTGCGGTATCGGGCGAGCCCAGCGATCTTCTGGCGGCCTGCATTGCCGTTCGCGATGCGGCAAAGCAGGTTGGCGAAGGTGCGGTGCAGTTGCACGGGGCGATGGGCCTGACCGAGGAATTGCGTTTGGGCGCCCGGTTCAAGCGGCTGTTGGTAATCGCTGCGGGTCTTGGCAGCGAGGGTGGATTACTGGCTGAATTTGGCGCTATCGCGTAAACCTCAAGCGAGGATGAGCTTTGCTATTAGGTCACGCTGAATCTCGTTCGATCCGGCGTAAATGCTGGCGGCACGGTCATTGAGGTAACGCGGGACGGCGACGGCCAGATCAGCCGGAGTCTGCCCGGTCGGCATGGCCCAGGCGGCCTGACCTTCGATGTCACAGGCCAGCACATCGATCCGCTGCATCGCTTCGGTCCCGAGCACTTTCAGCACCGATGCGTAAAGCGCGGCGCTGCCGCCGACCCCGCGCATGGCCTTCAGCTCCAGCGCCTGGAGCGCGCGCAGGTTAACCGCTTCCTTGGCCACCCGCGCCATGACCAGGGGGTCCAGCCCCTCGCGCTGGCGCAACCGGGTCAGGCGTTCGATCAGCGGTGGAGCATACTTCCCGCCGCGTTCGAAGGTCAGCAGATGCTTGGCAACGGTCCAGCCATCGTTCTCCTCGCCCAGCCGGTTGGCCACCGGCACGCGGACATCGTCGAAAAACACCTGGTTGAATTCATGATCGCCCGCCAGGGTGCGGATCGGCTTTACCGTGATCCCGGGGCTGGCCATATCGAGCAGCAGGAAGCTGATCCCGGCCTGCGGCTTGCCCTCGGTCGAAGTGCGAACCAGGCAGAACATCCGGTTCGCGAAATGGGCGTGGGTGGTCCAGATCTTTGAACCATTCAGGACATAGTCCTGGCCATCGCGCACGGCACGCAATTGCAGCGAGGCAAGGTCGGAACCCGAGCCCGGCTCGGAAAAGCCCTGGCACCAATAGTCTTCACCCGAAAGGATGCGCGGCAGGTAATGGGCCTGCTGATCCGGCGTGCCGTAATGCATGATCACCGGGGCCACCATTTTCAGCCCCATCGGCGAGAGGCTGGGCGCGCCCGCCCGCGCGCATTCCGCAGCGAACACGTAACGCTGCATGTCATCCCAGCCCGGGCCGCCGAACTGGGCAGGCCACTCCGGCGCCGCCCAGCCCCGCCGATGCAGGATGGTCTGCCACGGGAGCGAGATCGACGGATCGACGAACACGCTGGTCGTCCGCGCCGCGCCTTCGCGCAGTTCCGGCGTCAACTCCGCTTCCAGAAAAGCGCGGACTTCAGCCTGAAAGGCAGCAAGGGCGGCGTCTTGGGTCTCGATCATGCGATGATCATGCCCAAGCACCGCCCACTTGCCAAGCGCCTCACGCCGGTCGGCGCGCGTACCAGCCGAAGCCGGCGATCACGGCATAGCATGCCGCCGGCAGGATAAAGGCGAGCGCTAGGCTGCCGGTGGCATCGGCGATCATGCCAGTCAGCAGCGGGATCACCGCGCCGCCGAAGATCGCGACGTTGATGATGCCCGAGCCATCGGCGGCGCGTGGGCCCAACTTCTCGCAGGCGAGCGTGAAGATCGTCGGGAACATGATCGCGTTGGTCAGGCCGATCGCTAGCAGGCTATAGCCCGACAGCGTTCCGGTGGTGTGGGTGGAAATGGCGATGAGCGCGATCGCGCCGATCGCCACCGCCGCCAGCACCTTGCCCGGGCTGACCACGCGCAGCACGGCCGAGCCGATGAACCGCCCGACCATCGCCCCGCCCCAGTAATAGGCGATCAGCTTGCCCGCGGCCTGTTCGGCCAGGCCCATGACATGGTCCTGCATCAGGTAGCTGACGATCAGCGAGCCGATCGAGACCTCTGCACCGACATAAAGGAAGATGCACAGCGCCCCGAAGCC
>JBEEIN010000070.1:0-2830 GCA_041169825.1 Pseudomonadota bacterium | reverse complement strand
TGCCGCGCGAGATCGCTTTCAGCGGGGCCGCGCTGGCCGGTTTTGCGCTGCGTGGCTGGGCGATCCATTCCGGTCTCGCGCTGCCCGCCTATGGCCGGGATGCGGGTTAGGTCGGCGGCATCACCCGGCGCATGAATTCAATCACCGCGCCGTTGAATTCATCGTTCTTGTCCCCCGCCACCATATGGCCGGCGCCGCGAATATCGGCGATTTCCAGTTTGGGGATGCGGCGGCGCAGGTCTTCGACGCCATCGTCATCAACAATATCGCTCTTCATGCCGCGCACCAGCAGGGTCGGCACCCGGTCCGTCCAGTCTGCCGCATCCATGATGTTCAACAGTTCACGCGGATCGCCGCGCGGTGAATGCATCCAGCTGGGATCCCAGTGCCAGCGCCAACGCCCGTCAGCCCCCTGGCGCAGGTTCTTTTTGAGGCCAGAAAGATCCTTGGGCCGCGGACGATCGGGGTAATAGGCGCTGATCGCGTCGGCTGCGGCTTCAAGACTGGCGAAGCCATCAGGATTGCCGGTCATGAAGGCGGTGATCTTGGCCACACCCCGTGCGCTCATTTTCGGAACAATATCGACCAGCACCAGCGCCGCCGGGGTGAGCCCGCGCGAGGCTGCGACCATCGCAGTGATCCCGCCCAACGAAGCGCCAACCAGGGCAAATGTGGGCGAGCCAAACCGCACCACGGCGGCCAGATCATCCGCCCGCGCTTCCAGGCTATAATCCCCGTCGGTTGACCAATCGCTGTCACCATGCCCGCGCAGGTCATAATTGATCGCGAAGTAACCGGCCCTGGCCAATTGCTGTTCGGCCTTGTCCCACGAATGGCGGGTCTGCCCGCCCCCGTGACCAAGAACCACAGTTGGCGCGCCCTTTGGCCCGGCAATGTCGGCCGCAAGGCTGAGTCCCCCGTCAATCGGGATGCGGATCGTTTCCCCCATCATGGCGAAGGGGATGCCTGCCCGAAAGGGACCGGTCAATCGGGATTTTAATTGGACGATTAATAAGCGTCCCCCGGTTGCGAGATGTCCCGGCGATCTCTAGTCTCCGTCCCAACAGGAGAGGATCCAACCATGCGTTTTGCCACCCTAGCCGCCGCTGCCGCCCTGCTTTCCAGCACCGCCGCCATGGCCACGCCGACCTATATCCACGCCGGCCGCGTCATCGCCGTGCCGGGCCAGGCGCCGCGCGGCGCGACGACCATTGTGGTGGACGAAGGCAAAATCGTTTCGCTGCAGGACGGCTATGTTGCCGTGCCCGCTGGGGCGAAGGAAATCGACCTTAAGGACAAGACCATCCTGCCGGGCCTGATTGACAGCCACACCCACCTATCCAGCGACCGCGCCGGGAACGAGGGCGTCGTCGCCATGGTGACCGAGAGCATGCCGATGCACGCACTGGAAACCTATTGGAACGGGATGAAGACGCTGCGCGCTGGCTTCACCACGGTGCGCAACCTGGGCGATGATGGCGGCAAGACGCTGGCGCTGAAGGAAGCGATCAAGCGCGGCTGGGTGCAAGGCCCCCGCATCATCGACGCCGGGGAATCGATCTCCACCACCGGCGGCCACATGGATGGGCGCGTTGGCCTGGCTGATGAAATGCACGGCATGGTCGGCACCGAAAACCTGTGCGACGGGGCCGACGATTGCCGCCGCGCGGTGCGCCGCCAGATCGGGCGCGGGGCCGATGTGATCAAGTTCGCCACGACCGGCGGGGTCAATTCGGGCACCGGCCTGGCCACCCGCATGGTTGAGGATGAGGCCAGGGCCCTGGTTGAAACCGCGCACGCCTATGGCCGCAAGGTTGCCGTTCATGCCCACGGCCTGGATGGGATCAAGTTGGCGGTCCGCGCCGGCGCGGATTCGATCGAGCACGGCACCACGATCGACGAAGAAACCGCGAAGATGATGGCCAAGGCCGGCACTTTTTATGTGCCGACGCTGAGCACGGTGAATGGCTATCTTGAGCGCTTGGCCGCCAACCCCAACGCCTATCCCCCCGCGATCAAGGCCCAGATCGACTGGCGCATTGGGGTGACCGGCAAGTCATTGCAGATTGCCTATCCGCTGGGCGTGAAGATTGCCTATGGCACCGATGCGGGCGTTTCGAAGCACGGCCGCAATGCCGACGAATTCGAACTGCTGGTTAAGTTCGGCATGTCCCCGGCTGAAGCGATCAAGGCCGCCACGGTCAACGCCGCCGCGCTGCTGGGTGTCGACAAGGAAACCGGCACGCTGGAAGCCGGCAAGGCGGCGGACATCATCGCCGTCAGCGGCGATCCGCTGGCCGATGTGAAGGTGCTGAAGGCGATGAAGTTCGTGATGGCTCGCGGCGAGGTGATCGTCGGGCCCAACTAAGCGCGCCAGATAACCCGCTCGTCCTGAGCTTGTCGAAGGACCGCTTTTCTCTTGCGGTCAACAACAGCGACAGAAATCAGGACTGTGCTTCGACAAGCTCAGCAAGAGCGGGTTGGCTTAGGGATTTCTAGGCCTGCGTCAGGAACGCAACCAGCGCCTTGACCTTCTTCTGACGCCACTGCGGCAGCGGAGCGACCAGCCAATAAGCGCGGCGGCAAGGTTCGGGATCGCTGAGGGTGACACCGCGCCCGGCCCCAGCCCAAGTTTGCGCCAATTGGGCGGGGACGCGGGCCTTGCCCATTCCCGCGGCCGCCGCGGCCAGGGCCTGCCCGGCATCGCCAGCTTGCAGTGTCGGCGGGCCAGCCCCATCCCCTTCGGGATCGGGATCGCCCGGCCAGGCGATCCAGTCCCCCTCACCGGCGGTAACCCGTTCGGCGCTGCCCAAGGCGACGCCTTCCAGAT
>JBEEIN010000069.1:0-10129 GCA_041169825.1 Pseudomonadota bacterium | reverse complement strand
CAGGATCTACAGAGGGACTGACCTGTGAAAACCACCAAGAAATCGCTTTCGGGCGCAACCTGCCTGCAGTCGCTGGCTCTGGCCGGTGTTGCCGTCGCCATGGCTTCGTCGACTGCCGCCTTTGCGCAGACCGCGGAAGATGATGCCGCCGCCGATCAGACGATCGTCGTTACCGGCTCGCTGATCCGTAACCCCAACCTCGAACAGGCCAACCCGGTCAACGTCACCACGTCTGACGCGATCGAGCTGAAGCAGTCGAACACTGCTGAAGAAGTCCTGCGCGAAGTCCCGGGCATCGTTCCGAACATCGGTACCGCCGTGAACAACGGTAACGGTGGTTCCTCGTACGTCGACCTTCGCGGTCTGGGTTCGAACCGCAACATCGTGCTGCTCGACGGCAACCGCATCGTCCCGGCTGACCTTGCTGGCCGCGTCGACCTTAACAACATCCCGCTCGCCCTGGTTAGCCGCGTTGATGCGCTGACCGGCGCTGCCGTGACCACCTATGGTGCGGACGCTATCACCGGCGTTGTGAACTTCGTCACCAAGAAGGACTTCGCTGGCGTTGATCTTTCGGTTGGCGACCAGATCACCGGTAAGGGTGATGGCAATTATCTGCGCGCTGACTTGACCGTCGGTGCGAACTTTGACGATGGCCGCGGTAACGCGGTTGTCAGCATTGGTTACCAGGACTCGGACCCTGTTTACCAGGGTGACCGTGACTTCTCGGTCTTCGGCATCGACTCGTACTCGGGTACGCTGGGCGGTTCGGGCACCGGCGTCCCGTCACGTATCACCGGGACGCGTGGCCTGATCGCGGGCACCACCACCCCTGATACCAATGGCGCCAATGCCAATGGTGGCACCCGTCAGATCGATCCGGCTACCGGCTTGGCACGCTCGACCTACGCGTTCTTCAACTTCAACCCGTACAACATCTTCCAGACGCCGTTTAAGCGCTACAATATCTTCGCCCAGGCGAATTATGAAATCAGCGACTCGGTAGAAGTGTACACCCGCGGGCTGTTCTCGAAGAACACCATCGACACCATCATCGCACCTTCGGGTTCGTTCGGTGGTTCGGTGACGATGAACCTGAACAACCCCTACATGCCGGCAACCCTGCGTAGCCAGTTCTGCGCATTCAACACGGCAACCGGTGGCGCTTACGTCCCGCTGTACAGCCCGGCGATCTGCGCCGCCGCTGCTACGGCAACCGGCCCGAGCGACCCGAACTATCGCACTGTCACCTTCAACCTGTCGCGTCGCGCGGTTGAAGTTGGTCCGCGTATCAGCAACTACGCTTCGACCGTGTTCGACTACCGCGTCGGCGCCCGTGGTTCGATCGGCTCGTCGATCAACTGGGACCTGTCGGGCTCCTATGGTGAATCGGACAAGATCCAGGCGATCAAGAACTACACCCTGCAGTCGCGTTGGCGGCAGGCTCTGCTGGCGAACAACACCACGACCTGCATCACCAACACCGGTGGCTGCGTTCCGGTGAACCCGTTCGGTCCGGCAGGTTCGATCTCGGCCGCGGCTGCTGACTTCCTGTCGGATGACAGCACCACCCAGGTCAAGACCTCGCTGGCTCAGGTCCGCGGCGTCATTTCGGGTGACCTCGGCTTTACATCGCCGGGCGCCAATGAACCTGTCGGTTTCGCTGCTGGTGCGGAATACCGCAAGTACAGCGCGCGTCAGGCCTCGGACGTTCTTGCCAAGACCCCGGGTGAACTCGGTGGCGCCGGCGGTGCGGCTCCGGACATCTTCGGCGGCTACGAAGTCTACGAAGGTTACGGCGAACTGATCGCGCCGCTGCTCGAAGACAAGGCTTTCGCTAAGAGCCTGACGCTCGAAGCTGGTGCGCGTTATTCGAGCCAGAAGATCAACGGTGGCGGCACCAACAACGACTGGACCTACAAGGTCGGTCTGAGCTGGGAGCCGGTTGACGATGTCAAGCTGCGCGGCAACTACGCTCGCGCCGTTCGCGCCCCGAACATTGGCGAACTGTTCTCGCCGGTTTCGACCGGCCTGACCAGCTTGGCGACCGACCCCTGCGCGGGTTCGGCTCCGGTCAGCAACGCTAACCTGCGCGCGGTCTGCCTTGCGCAGGGCGCCCCGGCTGGCACCATCGGTTCGATCCTGAACCCGACTGCGGCTCAGGCCAACTCGACCGGTGGCGGCAACATCAACCTCGCTCCGGAAAAGGCCACCACCTGGACCGTTGGCGCGGTGTTCCAGCCGCAGGCTCTTCCGGGCTTCTCGCTCTCGGTTGACTACTACAACATCAAGGTCACCGACGAAATCGGCGCGCCGACCTCGGGCGACGTCATGGCGGCCTGCTTCGGCAGCCCGGCACCGTCGGCCATCACCAGCGCTTCGGCCTCGAACCCGCTCTGCACCACCATCCGCCGTAACCCGGTGACCGGTGGTCTGGACGGTGACCCGGCCACCACGCTGGGTCTGCCGCAGACGCTGAGCAACAGCGGCCGCCTGAAGACTGACGGTATCGACCTCATCGCCAACTACGCGAAGGACCTTGGCCTGGCCAAGTGGAGCTCGGGTCTGGTGATGAACTACGCGATCTCGCAGACTTTCAACGCCAACGTGAACAGCCCGCTGAACACCGACCGCGAATGCGTCGGTTACTACAGCGCGAACTGCGGCTTCACCGGCTCGATGCAGCCGAAGTGGCAGATCTCCTGGCGCAACACCTTCACCTTCGGCAAGCTCGATGCCTCACTCCTGTGGCGCCACATTTCGGGCATGCAGCAGGAGCCTGATGATGTTGCGGGTTCGGGCCCGGCCTTCTCGGGCACGCTCCCGGTTGGCTTCGGCTACCGCGAAGGTGAAACCGTCAACTTCGGCAAGATCGGCGCCTACGACTGGTTTGACCTCAGCCTGCGCTTCAACGTCAATGACAACCTGACGTTCACTGCAGCTGTCCAGAACCTGTTCGACAAGGATCCGCCGGTTGTCGGTAGCTCGATCGGTTCGACCGCGTACAACAGCGGTAACACCTATCCGTCGACCTACGACGCTCTGGGTCGCCGCTTCGCGGTCTCGGCTCGCGTCAAGTTCTGATCACTCGGAACCTGATCCAAAGGATTGGGGGTGGGCAGCAATGCCTGCCCCCTTTCTTTTTGCGCAGCCGCCGCGCATCACGCCGAAACCATGTCTGCTGAACACCTACACTTGGCCTGGACTGCACTGGCAGCAGGTGATCACGCCCGGGCTGAGACGTTGTTTGCAAGCCTGCTACGTGGACCCACTATCGATCCGCTGGCCTTGGTTGGCATGGCATCGCTGCTGCGCCAGCAGGGTCGTCTGCGCGATGCGATCCAGCACTGTGACGCGGCACTTCGGCTGGATCAGAATTGCGCAGAGGCCTGGCTTGAACGGGCCTTTGTGTTCAATGCAGGGGGTTCCTTTTCGGCTGCGGCCGACTGTTATCGGCAGGTATTGCGGATTGAAGCCGATAACAGCCAGGCGCTCGCCGGCCTTGCCAGCCTTGCCGCACGCGACGGTGAACTTGGCTTGGCACGGCAATATGGGACGGCAGCCCTGGCCCAAGATCCACAAAATGCCATAGCCGCGACGGCGCTTGCCGCTGTCGAATTGGAAGCGGGCAATCCCGATGCCGCCTGCAAGGTGCTAAGCCCGCTGGTCGAACAAGCCCTTCCGCCATCGTCGGAACGGATCCAGCTCCTGACCAGCTATGGCGATGCGCTAAGTCGTTCCGGCGAGGCCGATGCGGCTTTCGCAGCCTATGCCGAGGCCCAACAGGACTTCGTGACAATCCATGAACAGCCCGGGGCGAGCCGCGAGACGCATCGCCAGCTGGTCGAACGGATCACTGGCGAGCTCGAATCGGTACCCCAATCGGCCTGGGCTGTGCCGGGTCCGCTGGCACCACAAGGTGCGGCGGCCGCGCATGTGTTCCTGCTTGGCTATCCGCGTTCGGGGACAACGCTGGTGGAAAATGTTCTGGCATCATTACCAGCGCTCTCGGCGCTTGAGGAACGGCCAACCCTGATTGCTGCCGATCGGGCATTTCTGGCCGAACCCGGCGGAATCACCCGTGCCGCGTCGCTTCCGTCCGATGCCCTTGCGCCCTATTGCCAAGCCTATTGGGAAAAGGTTCGCGCGGCTGGCGTTGACCCGACGGGCCAGACCTTTGTCGATATGGATCCGCTCAAGGCGACCCGCCTCCCCATAATTGCCCGGTTATTCCCGCAGGCGCGCATCCTCATCATGCGCCGGGATCCGCGCGATGTGGTCTTAAGTTGTTTCCGCAACAGCTTTGCACTGACCAGCGCCGCGCTCGAATTCACCAGCCTGGAACGGACCGCGCGCCACTATGACGCCATGATGCGATTGATCGAATTGGCGCGCGAACGCCTCCCGCTCGCCTTCCACGAGGTCGACTATCACAGCCTGATCCGCGATTTTGATGGCACGACCCAGGCACTCTGCGGCTTTCTGGGTCTTGATTGGGATGGATCGCTGCGGCGGTTTGATCGGACGGCGCGCAGCCGCGGGGTTGCCACCGCAAGCGCCAGCCAGGTCCGCCGCGGGCTATTTGACGGGCGCGGGCAGTGGCAGCCGTTTGCTCGCCACTTCGAACCCGTCATGCCGATCCTTCAACCGTGGATCGAAAAATTCGGCTACGCCTGAACCGGTAACGGGTTTGGACCATCGAGGCTGAGTCCAACGTTGCTGGCGACCGCTTCTGCCCAGGCGACGACCATCGCGATCTCCTCCCCATAGGAAGAGCGTGCGGCTTCGTAATCGACACGGCGGGCCGCCGGCGAATAGGCGGCACCGCTTTTTGAATTGCGATTGAAGGCGGGGCCACCGGCGATTTCGGCTGCGTCCAGATCGAACCCAAAATGGCCGCTCACGGCGGCGATCGCGGCTGCTGGCTGATCGGTCAGCCGATCTGCGTCAAGGCTGGCGATGCGGCCCCCTAACCGGGCCGACAAGGCCTGAAAATGCTGGTGCTGCGCCAGCCAACCGACGGCGGCAACCTGCATATCGGTCAGGCGAAAATAGTCGTTAGGGGCAAAGCCCAGATGGACAAAATTGTCTTGGACATAGCCTTCCAGCAATTCGCGGACCCAGGCCCGGCAATGCAGCCCCTTGCGCGCAACCGATGCCAGGAAGGTTTCGAGCGGTGCATAAAGAAACAAGGCCTGTGCCTGATCCTCCAGCGCCATGAGCAGCTCTGCCAGCGGGTTTAGAATGTTAGATGGTTTGACGACCACGGCTTCACCCGGACCGAATGGCCGTCCGAGCAGACGCAAGCCAAGATCCGCTGCGCGTGCGACCGCAGCTGGCGGTGCGCCGCGCCGACGATAGCCGACCACATCGTTGAGGATTGCCGGCTCGCTCAGCCCCATTGCTACGCCCGGTATGGACAGCGCCCTGGTCAGCAGGGTGGAACCGCAAAATGCCGAATGAAACAGGAAGTGCAACCGGCCGCGCGGTTGGCTCAGCAGCGGGCCTGCTGGCAGATCGGGGGAAGTCGGGCGTGGGCCAAGCAGGGAGTCAATCAGAAAGGCGTGATCTTTATGCTCGTGGCGCGCCAGATGGACAAAGCGTACCGCATCGTCGCTTTCGACATAGCGATGCGCCAGCCATTCGGCATCAGCCAGATCAAACGCGGGTGCTTCAGTCATTCGAAGGGTCTAGGGCGCACATGCGCGCACCGCAACTGCCGCTTGCCGCTATGCCTTTGCGCTTCTAAGCTTAGCGGTGATGGCTTCGTCACCCGCCCAAATCGCCAATGCCGAAGGTGTGGCTGCGCTGCGCAGCGGCGACGCTGCTGCCGCTGTTGCCGCCTTTCGCCGGGCAACTGCTGCCGATCCAGGCGCAGGTCCGCTGTGGCGCAATCTTGCCCACGGATACCGCCTGGCCGGAGATGCCGAGGGAGAGCGCGCCGCGCTGAACCAGGCGCTGGCGATTGATCAGCGCGATTTTCCGGCGCGGTTGCGTCTCGCCCAATTGCAGGAGCGTTTGGGCGAAGAGGCGATGGCGCTGGTCAGCTGGAGTGCCGTGCAACAGCTTGCGGCGGGCTTGCCTGGGATCTCACCAGAGCTAGCTGTCGAACTGGAGGCTGGTGAACGCTATTGCGAGGGACTGCGGGGTCGTCTTGCGAGCGCGGCTGATGCTGCCATTGCCGGTGATGCTGCACGTAACGAAACCGAGGATCGCCGCGTCCGCGCCTTTGTCGACCATGCGCTTGGACGTCGGCGGGTCTATCACAATCAGTGCGCCGGCGTGTTCTATCCGTTCCTGCCGGAAGACGAGTATTTTGATCGGTGCCACTTCCCCTGGTTCGATCAGCTTGAGGCCGCGACATCTGAGATTCAGGCCGAACTGCGTGCTTTGCTCGATGCGCCGGGTGATCTGATCCGGCCCTATGTGCGGTTTGAGGAAGGGACGCCCGACAACGAATGGAGCCCGTTGGATGGCTCGTTGGACTGGTCGGCCTGTTTCCTGTGGGAATACGGCCAACCGCATCAGGCCGTGCTAGATCGCTGCCCAAAGACGGCGGCAGTGTTGGCCGCCCTGCCCTTGGCGCGGATACCCGGCCGGGCACCGAATGCGTTCTTTTCGGTGCTGCGGCCGCAAAGCAAAATTCCGCCGCACACCGGGGTAACCAATACCCGTGCGATCATCCATCTTGCCCTAGAGGTGCCACCCGGCTGCGGCTTCAGGGTTGGCAACGAAACGCGCGAATGGGTTGAAGGTAAAGCTTTTGCCTTTGATGATTCGATTGAGCATGAGGCGTGGAACGATAGCGACCAGCGCCGTGCGGTGCTGATCATCGATGCCTGGAATCCGCACCTCAGCGCGCGGGAACAGCAGGCCATTCTGCACTATTTTGAAGCCGCAGATGGCGCTTTGGCTGGCGGCGGCCCTCGTTAGGCAGGTGGCACAATTCGACCAACGCCTTCGGCTGCCGGGCGGATGGGTTGAGTTGCCCAATTCGATTTCCTAGACTGCGGACGATACGAAGGGATTGTTCAAGTATGTCGCTCATCCTCACTCTGCTGCTCACCACCGCACCGGTCACGGCTTCGGTCGTGGCAGAGCCGAACCCTGCGGTAATGTCAGCGGCTGAGATCCGGGCCTTCAACAAGCAGCTTGACCGCAAGGATCCGAATTACATCAAGTGTGTCCGCGAGGCTGACACCGGCTCGCTGGTCGGCCGCAAGCCGGTCTGCCGCACGAATGCACGCTGGGCCGTGCAGGAGCGGGCAGCGCGGGCTACTGCAGATCAGCTTGCCAATGACATGACGACCAACTCGCACGCGAGCGGAAACTAAGCCAATCCCGCCTGGTTCAAAGGAGCCCCCCGATGTTTGTGACGCTTGCTGCTTCTCTAATGTTGTCGGTTGCCGGGCCAGTTGTGGTTGCGCCGGCGGGGTCCTCGGCTTCGATTGATCCCAAGAAAATGAGCCAGGCAGAGATCCGGGCCCATAACGCCGGCCTGGCCAAGACCGACCCGAACTACATTCGCTGCGTTCGGTCCGTTCCGATCGGTTCACTCGTCGCCCGGGATTTCAGCTGCCGGACAGTGGCGCAATGGAATCAGGCAGATGTGGTTGGAAATGACGAAGTTCGCCGCGTGGCGGATGCCATGGCGAGCAAGGCGGTCAACAGCAACTGATCAGCGCAGCGGCACCCGGCGCTAGTTCGCTTGCCGGACCACGCGAACGCCGGGCTGGTCGTTGATGCTGGCCATGTAACTGCCCAGAGCTGCCTTGCGGATACGGATTTTCTGCCCTGGCTTGGGGTAGGTGTTACGCCCATCGGTTTGCTTCCAGCGCGCACCGTCTTCGAGCGTAAAAGTGGGAAAGCCATCGCCAGCAAGGCGGATGCCGACGATCTTGCTTTCGATTTCGGTGACCTCTTCGTCTTTGCCATCACCAAACAGTTTGAGGCTGGGCAGCGCCAGGCCAAACAGGCCCTTCTTTGCCTCGCGCACCGTGGCGCGATCCGTCACCACCAGTTCGTTGGCGTCACGGGCGGCGTTCAAGGCGCCCACAGCCTTGTCAAAACAGGCAAGTCGCGCTGCCGGATCCGCCACTGGCTTGCAGTCCAGCACTGCCTGAAACACTGCCGGAGCCGGGCCAGCGATGTCAGGCTGTCGATCCTTGGCCTGGACAGGCAGGGCGACAGTCAGGCTCAAACCCGCAAGGGCCAGCATCGGGCGGGACATGGCGCTCTCCTCGTTCGCGATCAGCGCGCAAGTCTTGCCGTTCCTGCCTGCGCAGGTCAATTCCGTAGCACCCGCGCTTGATTAGTCCTGCCCCAGCGGTCATGCCTGTCCCATGCTGCGGCGCCTCATGATCCTGTTGCTCATGCTCGGCCTGGCCCCCGTAATCTGGTTGCGTGAGCCGCTACCGCCAGAGAGCTTCAGCCAGACCGTTGCAGCAAGGGCTCTACCCTTGCCGTCGGTCGATCTCGGGCCGTTCGTCCTGACCGGCGCCTGGCAGCTGACCAGCCCGAACAGCAGCTTTGGAGGGTTTTCGACCCTGACTGTTTCGAGCCCCGGGCGCCTCACCACCTTTAATGATACCGGCATGCGGTTGGATATGCCGCAACCGGGGTTGAGCGGGGCCGTGCGGATCGCCCCGCTGATACCGCGTCGAGGCGCACTCAAGGCCTACCGCGATGTCGAATCGGCGGCGCTGGACCGTAAAACCGGAACGGTGTGGTTGGCCCTGGAGGGTCGCAATCTGTTCATGCGGACGAGCGTCGGCGCAGCCTTGCCGACAACCATTGCCGGGCCCGAAATTGCAGATTGGCCGACCAACAGCGGGGCGGAGACGATGGCGCGTCTTGCGGACGGCCGCTTTCTCATTCTGGGCGAAGCGGGCAACCCCGATCATGAAGGGCGCTTGCTGCCACATGCTCCGGACGGGACGGATCGGGCTCTGCGGTTCAAATTCCGCGCGCCCGCTGGCTATCGTCCGACCGATGCGGCGCAATTGCCCGATGGGCGGGTCCTGATCCTGCTGCGCGAACTGCGCTGGCCGATGCCGCCGCGATTCGGGACGCGGCTGCTGCTTGCCGACCCGGCAGCGATTCGCGCTGGAGGTGAATGGTCGGGAGAGGTCCTTGCCAGCCTGGATGGGAGCGGCCTCGAGGATAATTACGAAGGCCTGGCGATCGAGCCTGGCAAGCCCGGCCAGGTCATAGTCTGGCTGATCAGTGACGACAACGGCGCGGTGACACAGAAAACCCTGCTGTTGCGCCTCAATTTGCGGTTGGCCGACCTGCCGCCGCGCCTGCCGCAGACAAAGCAAAAGGCGTCCGGCTGACCGGACGCCCTTGCTGTAATTCAGTGCGGACCCGCAGGTTCGCGGCGAATTAGGCGGCCTGAGCCTTCACCAGTTCGCGCTTCACCTTCAGCGCATTGGCCGAAAGCTTGGTGTCCGAGGTCTTGAGCAGCCAATTGTCGAGCCCGCCAACGTGCTCAACCGAGCGCAGCCCGTGGGTCGAGACGCGGAACTTGAAGCTGCGGTCCAGCTTTTCCGACATCAGCGTGACGTTTTGCAGGTTGGGCAGGAACACGCGCTTGGTCTTGTTGTTGGCGTGGCTGACGTTGTTGCCAACTTGGCGACCCTTGCCGGTCAGTTCGCAGATGCGGGACATGTCAAAACTCGCTTAGAAAAATGGCTACCCGTGTCGGGAGAAGGGGCGCCCTTACCGATTCACCCTTGTGCGGTCAAGTTATTGCGGCCAATTCCGCAGAAATGAGCCGCTGGCCGCTTCCCGAACCGATGCAATTGGCGCTGAACGAGGCGCGTGCGGGCGAATCTGCCGGTGAGGTGCCGATCGGGGCGGTCGTGGTCAAGGATGGCGCGGTCATTGCGGCGGCCCATAACCAGCCCCGCAGCCTGTCCGACCCGACCGCGCACGCCGAAGTTCTGGCGATTCGCGCGGCAGCCCGGGCGCTGGGTAATGAGCGGCTTGACGACTGTGAGCTGTGGGTCACGCTAGAGCCCTGTCCGATGTGTGCGGGGGCGATCAGCCATGCGCGGATCGGCAAGCTCTACTACGCCGCCAGTGATCCCAAGGGCGGAGCGGTGGAGCATGGCGCGCGGGTGTTTGA